>JAZNPG010000129.1:0-11732 GCA_045589555.1 Acutalibacteraceae bacterium | reverse complement strand
TTATCATTTTCAATCCTCCTGTGGGCTTTTTTTAATTATACCGATTATTCAGTCATCATGCCACTGTTTCTTTTTACATAATTTACATTTTCCCTGTTTGAATATCCCTGACGATACAGCAAAAGATATGTTCGGGCAAATCAAACCCGAATTGACAAGAAGGAGATGAAACTATGTCTAGAAATTCCAGCAATAATCTGGTGAACCCCGCTGCCCGTGAGGCAATGGATAAGTTCAAGATGGAAGCAGCTTCCGAGGTTGGCGTTAACCTGAAGAACGGTTACAACGGCGATCTTACCAGCCGTCAGGCAGGTTCCGTTGGCGGTCAGATGGTCAAGAAGATGATCGAGGCTTACGAAAACGGCATGAAATAACGATATTTTCTAAAAAGGGGAGTCGGCGCTTTTGCGTCGGCTCCTCTTGCTGAAACAAAAAACTCCCTGCCTACGGAGAAGCAGGGAGAAAAGCTTAAAGCAAATCAGCAATATCAAGAATAAGTCTTTCGGTTTTTTTCCAACCGAGGCAGGGGTCGGTGATTGATTTGCCGTAAATGCATTCGCCGATTTTTTGTGCTCCGTCTTCGATGTAGCTTTCAATCATAAAGCCTTTGACAAGCTTTTTAACATCGGCATCATGGCGGCAGGAGTGAAGAACCTCTTTGGCAATTCTTATCTGCTCAAGGTACTTCTTGCCCGAATTTGCGTGGTTGGTGTCAATGATTACGCCGGGATTTTCAAGTCCGCTGGTTGCGTATGTTTCTGCAAGGTGAACAAGATCCTCGAAATGATAGTTGGGTAGTGACTGACCGTGCTTGTTGACATAGCCTCTTAAGATTGCATGAGCGCAGGGGTTTCCTTCTGAATGAACTTCCCAGCCTCTGTAAATAAAGGTGTGCTTATGCTGTGCAGCCGTAATGGAGTTCATCATAACCGAGATATCGCCGCTTGTTGGATTTTTCATACCAACGGGAATGCCGAGACCGCTTGCCGTCAGACGGTGCTGTTGATTTTCAACCGAGCGTGCGCCGATTGCAACATATGCAAGGATATCGCTTAAGTATCTGAAGTTTTCGGGATAGAGCATTTCGTCAGCGCAGGAGAAGCCTGTTTCTTTGAGCGCTCTCATATGAAGCTGTCTGATTGCAACGATGCCCTTATACATATCGGGCTTTTCGTTGGGGTTGGGTTGATGAAGCATGCCCTTGTAGCCGTCGCCCGTTGTTCTGGGCTTGTTTGTATAAATTCTGGGAATGATGAAAATTTTATCTGCTACCTTATCCTGAACGGTGCGAAGGCGTGAAATATAATCAATAACGCTGTCCTCATTATCTGCCGAGCAGGGACCGATAACAAGGGCGAGCTTATCGCTTTTGCCTGTAAAAATATCCTTGATTTCGGCGGCTCTTGATTCAACAATTTTTGCAAGCTCATCCGAAAGGGGATACTGTGCCTTGACCTCCTGAGGAATGGGGAGTTTTCTTTCAAAAATCATACTCATGGTTAACACTTCTTTGCTGAAAAATTTGATAACCATTTTACACCCTGCGAAAAGAAAATGCAATATGATGATGAATAAAAAAACAATTTTTATTGAAAATATTCAATAATATTTCAAAAGGTTGCATTTTTATTTCGCATAATATAAAATAAATCTGATAATAAGTACGAAGGAGAAACTTATGAAGAGCATTTTTAGTTTTCTTTCCGTTATTATTGCAGCGGCTTTGCAGCTTACGGGAATCCTGAACCTGCCGTTCGGAGTTCAGAAGGCACAGCCTGTTGATTTTACCGACGGCGGCGATCCTGTTATTGTTGAGGCAGACGGTAACGCATATTATACGTTCACAACGGGCGGCGGCATTGATATCAGAAAGATAAAAGCCTTTGATGATACGACTCTTATTGAGCAAAAGACCGTTTATCGGGCGGGCAATGACGGGATTGCGGGCTCAATCTGGGCGCCCGAAATCCACAGAATCGGCGACAAATGGTATATTGTTGCCTGTGCAGAGTTCAGGGCGGATGCCGTGCCGAAAGGAACGATGCCTGAGAGAAACAGCGATGAGGAGCATTCGGATTATTACCGCTACGGCTTTGTTCTTGAGAGCAAAACCGATGATATCTTCGGCGAATATGAGTTCAAAGCGCGTATTGCTCCCGACGGACTGAATAATATCGACGGAACATATCTTCAGAAAAACGGCAGACTCTATTATGTATGCTCCGCATATGTCGATGTTGCGCATCAGTGCATTTATATTGCCGAAATGGAAAATCCATACACGCTCAAAACAGATGAAAACGGCAAAAACAATGCTGTTATGATTTCAAGACCTCAATACGGCTGGGAAAAACACGGCTGGTGGGTCAATGAAGGACCTGCGGTGCTTTATAAAAATGATGCGGTTTATATCGTTTATTCTGCAAGCGGCTACAGCTCAGGAGAATATTGTATGGGTATGCTCACGCTCAAGGGCGAGGATGTTATGAAGAAATCCTCATGGAAAAAGAGTCTGTTTGCGGTTTTCGGAAAGAATAAAGAGGCAGGGCTGTATCATACGGGGCATTGCAGCTTTCTTTACAGGGATAACGGCGATGTTTATATGGTTTACCATGCAACCGATAACCCCGATTTCTCTGCAAAGCGCAGATGCACTTATATAAAGAAGCTCGGCTTTTTCGGTGATTATCCTCTTTTCAATATGTAAAAAAACGGAACGGTTTTGCTTTAACCGTTCCGTTTTTGTTATTCAATATCAAAATCAATATCAGCCGTAAGACCGTCTTTGGTGTAAGCGTGGAGCAAAAGCCTGCCGCTCATTTCGCCTGCTCTTATGTAAACAATCGCTCTGCCGTTATGGGTGGAGCGATATTTTTCTGCATAGCAGGTGAGGTCATCGGGTTTTCCGTTTTCGATGCCGAGAATTTTTCCGTCACCGAGAAGCTGATAATAAACGCATTTATCGTCTGCGCCCGAAAGGCTGCCGTTTTTATCGCAAAGCGAAACCTCAACCTGAATTGTTGCGTCGGGACAAACATCGGTTTTATCTGCGCTGAGAACAATTTTTTCAGCCTGCTGCGAAGAAACGAGAGCATCCTCAGCTTTGCCTGCAACGGCTGTTAAAACGCCCTCTTCAAACGGAATTTCCCATGTAACACGGAATCCGTCAGAATCGGTCAGAGCTTTTTTGCCGAGTGATTTGCCGTTTAAGAAAAGCTCTGCGTCGGGCTGATTTGTGTAGCAACTGACAGAAACCGTTTCGCCTTTTTCGGCGCGATAAACAAACGAATCAGTCCATACGTTGGTATGCTCTTTATCGCCTTTTGAGGCGGCGATTTTAACAAACGGTTCGCTTGTCCACATTGCCTTGCGCCTGAAGAAAAGCGGTTTTTCGTTGCCGCAAAGGTCAAGCATGCCTGCCTGAGAAATCCTTATCGGCCAGCCTCTGCATTCGCCGAGAAAATCAACGCCCGTCCATAAAAACTGACCGCAGATATAATCATTATCTCTCACGGCGTACCATGCTTTGGGGTCATGACTGTTTTCACTGCCGAAAATAACTCTGTCGGGGAAACGCTTGTGGTCTTCTTCGTAAAAATGCTCTCTGTAATTATATCCCGAAACGTCAAGAGCATCGGCAAAGCCCGTTCTTGTAGAAAGCTCGGGGAAAGAGAGTGCTGAAAGCACAGGTCTTGTTGCATCGATGCTGTGAACAATTTCAACAAGCTCCTTTGCAACAGTTGTAAGCCTGCGTGCATCAGGCTTTTTATCGTCATATCTCCGCTCTTGTGCAGGTTTGTTGGCGTCGTTGTTGCCAAGAACCTCATCGAAAAGCGGAGTTACATAGGGGTCATTGGGATAATCGATTTCGTTGCCGATTGACCAAAGGATTACTGAGGGATGGTTTCTGTCACGCAGCACCATCGCTTCAAGGTCTGCCTTGTGCCAAAGAGGGAAATCCTCTGCGTAGCCGTAGCGCTTGGGCGGATAAACATTGTGACCCTGCCACCATTTGTTTTTTGCGCCCTCCCATTCATCGAAAGCCTCATCCATAACAAGCAGACCGAGCTTATCGCAAAGGTCAAGCAGGTCAGCAGAGGGCGGATTATGGGCTGTGCGCAGAGCATTGCAGCCTGCAGCTTTGAATTTTTTCAGTCTGCGTTCCCATATCGCCGCAGGAACGGCAGCGCCGAGCGCACCTGCATCGTGGTGAACGCAAACTCCCTTGAGCTTCACGTTTGTGCCGTTGAGGAAAAATCCTTCGTCGGGGTCAAATCTGAATGTGCGTATGCCGAAAGGTATGCTCACCTCATCGGTAACGCAGCCGCCTTTGATTGCCCTGCAGCAGAGAGTATACATGGCAGGGGAGTCGGGCGACCATAAGGCTGCATCGGTAACGGTTATTTCCGCTTTTCCGATGCTGCCGTTTGATTTTTCGCTTGCAACAAGTTTATCTGCAGAATCCAGAACGGCAAACTCCGCACCGTCGCAGTCGGATGTGGAATAACCGATTTCGATAACGGCATTTTTGTTTTTATCAACGCTTTTTGTTGCTACAAAAATTCCGTTTTTATCAAAGCAGCTTGCTTCGCAGATTTCAATTTCAACATCTCTGTAAATGCCGCTGCCCGTAAACCATCTTGAATCGGCAACCTCGTTATGCTCGCAGCGAACGGATATAACGTTCTCGCCCTCACGGATAAAATCGCTGATATCAAATGTGAAGGTTGAATAGCCGTAAGCCCAAGTGCCGAGATAATTGCTGTTTATCCACACACGGGCATGCTTGTAAACACCGCCGAAGGTCAGGCGAACTTTTTTGCCCTGGATTCCTTCGGGCAGGGAGAAATGCTTTCTGTACCATGCCGTGCCGCCCGGCAGATAGCCCGTGCCGCTTGCGTTTGAGGTATCAAACTCATGCTCAACAGACCAATCGTGAGGCAGGGTAACGCTTTTCCATGCGGCATCGTTATAGCCCATGTAATCAGCGCCGACGGCATCGCCGAGATGAAATTTCCAATGTTTGTTAAGGTTAACTGTCATTCCCATATTGAGCCTCCGATTAATCGGATATTATTTCTTTTTTCTGATAACAAATTCGCTGAATATTACGCCCATTTCAGGCTCGCTGAATTCAAGCTCTGCACAGCCGTTAACGAGGACGTTTTTCGGGATGGTGTAGCTTGCGCTCGCAAATCCGTCGCAAAGCATAGCCTTATCCCATGCCTCGTCACTTTCGCCGCCAAACTGAGCGCCCTCATAAATCACGTTGCCGTTAACGGAGATTTTATGGTTGTGCGAATCAATTTTTCTGTCAGCATAGGTAACTCTGAGCGTATAGTCGCAGTCAGCTGTCAGACCGCCGACTTTGCATCTGAATGTGAGATTATCGAAAACCTTGAACATGCAGGTCGGCATTGAGCCGTTGTTGACATTCGGTCTGTCACCCTGAAAATTCATGTAAACCTCGCCGCTCTGGTTAACGCCGCATTGCTCAAGACCGTTGAGAGCAACTGAAAAATAATATTCATCACTGTCAACTTCGTTTCGCTCAAGAATTTTAAGCATATATCCTGCAGGGTCAGCCGTTTGTGCCGCGGCATCAAGCCTGCCGAGAAGCCATTTGCGGTCGGTTATGGGCAAATCCATTGTTTCAAGGATTGCGCCTCGCTCCCAGTTATCAGCGCAGTAGTTTTCGATATCGGACTGCAGACCGATAAGGTCGAAAAGCTTTTTTGCAAGAGCCGTGATATCTTCACGCTCTTTTTTGTATTCCGCATCAAAATCCGTCAGCAGAATTTCTTTTGCGGTTTCAAGATCGCCTCTTCTGATTTCTCTGCTTGCTTTTCTGATGAGTTCAAGCTCAGTTATTCTTCTGCGGCGGAGAACAAAATCGCATTTCGCTCTCATAAGAAGCTGCAGGAATCTCCAGTTTTCGTTAAGGAAAGGATAATCTGCCGAAAGCTCCTTGAACAAGCGCAGAGTGTTATCGATTGAGGGATTTTCGGCGGGGTCGCACTGCCAGTTGAGCTCGAGCAGCATAATGCCGTCAGCTGCTTTTTTGGTGTCTGCGCCGAAGAAGAAAAGGCGGCAGTAGTCGAGCAGGGTAGTGTTGAGGTCGCAGTCGGGGAAGAAATCCATATCTGCCCATACTGCTTTGTTGACATCGTCGGTTATTCCCTCGGAATAGCTCACCGAGCCGATAACATACGGTCTTGTCAGGCGGTGAATCAGCCTGTATTCACGGGGTCTGGGATTTGTGCATTCACGGCTCAGACCTGTTGTTAAAGCAAAATGCCAATCGTCACGGTCAAAATGAACGGGATATTCGCATCTTACGTTGTGAGTGATATCGGGATAAAGGCGCAGAGGATATTTTGAGGGGAGTCTGCGGCGAAGCTCATCAATCGGGAAAGCTTTGTTGGGGCCGATAATTACGCCGTTGATTTCTTCGGGCAGCTTTTCCATTTCGGCAATAAAACGAACGCCCCAGTCGGGAATGGAATGGGGCTGCTGGGCGGAGGGCCACATCTGCGCATCGGGATGCACCTCTTTTGCAGCCTTGGAAATTTCTCTGCATCTTAAAACAAATTCTTCGGGCTGAAGCTCGCCGGGGTCACCTCCGGGAGGAAAAACTACATTCAGTCTCGGAATCGTTTCATAAAGCTTTTTGCGTCTTTCAACGGCAAATTCAATTGTTTCGCCCTCATTATTCGGATGCCAGACCGAAACATCGAGGTCAAATTCATCAGCCATTGCGGAAGCTTTGGCAATGAATTCCTCCTCATCATATTTCATCAGCCTGTTTCTCTTGGAAACTCCTCTTTCGTAGGGGATATGTTCAACGGTGTTTGTGCCGAAAAACATCATGTCAAGATAGTATCTGCGGTAATCCTCATAGCTCCATGCATCATAGGTGTTGGGAGTTGTCCTGTAGCCCACCTGATGCCCTCTGATAACCTTGTCGGGAGCGTAGAAGCCGCTGATATCGTCAATAACCTCAACGGAATCGCCGCATTTCTCAATTTTGCGCAGAAACATTCCGAAACCGAAAATAAAGCCTCTTATTCCGCTTGCGTGAATTTCTGTTTTTCCGTTCTTGCAGATAATTGAATAGCTGTCCTTTAAAAGAGAGGAATCCTCAATGAACAAAAAATCCGCTTCGTCAATGCCGCAGTATGCAATTCCGATTTTGTCGCACCTTGATTTGATTTCATCCGCAAAAAGCTCTGCTGCTTTTTTGGCGGCATCGGTTTGAGCGTATATTTTAAAGCTGTTGTATTTCATTATTCAGTACCTCCGTCAACGGTAACACCCAGCTCCTGCTGCTTCATTTCCGTTCTGGCTATGCGGTGAGCTGCAAGCTCTGCGAGCATCTGTTCTTTCTTTTTGCCGTGAACGTTGAAGAGAAGAAGCGAAAGACCGTAGCCGAATCTTGCTGCTGCGGGAGCAAGGCAGAATATTCCCCAGATGCCCTTGAGGACCTTGGGATTTTTGTGAGGAACGATGTTGCCGTAAATATCTTTCTGGGGCTTGAAGTGAATCCAGTCGAAAACAGCACCCGAAAGCCATGAGTGAACGCTTGATGAGAGCTTGTTGACATAGCTTGAAACCGCATTGACAATACCCTCGTTGCGGATACCTGTCTGCCATTCAAGATAGTCATACATATCACCCTTGAGAAGGGGATCGCAAACGCCCATAACGTGGTTGGGCAGACCGCAGATTGTAAGAGCAACCGTAACCCAGATAAAGTCAACAAGGCTGTTGCCTGTGGGCTTGTAGCCGATGAAATAGAGGATTGTGTAAGCCGCACCGCTGAAAATACCTGCTGAAACAGCGGTTGTTCTCAGACCGATTTTGGCAATAAGCTTGGGTGCGAGGGGAGTTATAAAATAGTTGGGAATGCCCGTGAAAAGGCTGCAGAGCAGGCGGTTTGAAAGCTTGCCCGTACAGTTGAGCCAGAAGAAATCCTCCGATGCACCGCCAACGCCCTTGATTCCGCCGAAGAAATTTGAAAGCAGAAGTGCGCCGAGAGGGCGGCAGGTAATAATTGATTTTGCGGATTTGAAGAAGCCTGTTTCTTTCATTTCTTCCTTTGAAGCAATCGAAACTCTTTCGCGCATGTTGAAAAATCCGAAAAGAGCACCTGCAACGGCAATAACAACGAAGAAAATCGCAAAGCCGTTATAAACCTCGGGCTGAGTAACCGAGTTCTTGGTTGCGTTGGGAACAAAGTCAACAAAAACGGGAACAAGCGACGGCAGCCAGGTGAAGAGGTTAACGAATTTCTGCGTTGCAATCAGCATGCTTCGCTCGTTTGTGTTCGGAGTTATATTATAGAGAAGCAGTTCCCAGCCGCTCAGATACGAAAAGCCTATGCCGTAAATGATTGTTGCGGCAAGAGCATAGATAAACATCTGCGTGGAGTTGAAGCTGCCGGGTACGATGTAAAACAGCACGGAGGAAATTGCCCAGAAAGGCATCGAGAAAACCAGAAACGGGCGCAGTCTGCCCCAACGGGTTCTGCATCTGTCGATGATGATGCCTGAAATCGGGTCGTCGAGTGCATCCCAGATGGTGGAAATCATGCTCAGTGTACCGAATGCAGTGCCTGAAAGCCCCATGAAGCTCATCATGAAATACTGTTTGGTAGCACCGATGAAAGAGGTAAGGTTGTTGATTGTGTAAGAAGTTGCGGCAAAGGCGGCAACCTCGCGGGGACGGATAAGGCGCTTTGCCTCTCTCTTTTCCGTTTTTGCGGCGGGAGCTTTGTTATCGGTTTTGTTCATTGCTGTTTCTCCTTTGCGGATATTTTGCAAAGAGTATATATATCGATATCATATCATAATAATAATTGGGATGTCAAATGTAATCGGGCAAGTATTGCAGGTTGAATAAATCGGCTTGCTTTTGTATAATTTCTGAGGAATAATTCACCTGCTTTGGGCGTATAATAATATTGAGCAAAGGGAAGCAAACAAAAAATGAAAGAAATTTTCAAAATACCCTTGACAAACCCGTAAAAACGTGTATAATTATAAAGCACTCAGCAAACAGAATATATCGCGGAGTAGAGCAGCTCGGTAGCTCGTCGGGCTCATAACCCGGAGGTCGCAGGTTCAAATCCTGTCTCCGCAACCATATTGAGTATTCATAAGGGATTTACCTATGAATACTCAATTTTTTTGCTTAAAAAGAGTTTTTTATGTGGTCGCAGACTGTTTAGGTCTGCGACCTTTTCTGTTTTGTTATGCCGTTATGCTTTCGGGTAATGCTCTCGGTATATAGCTGACCTGAACTCCATGCCGTGTGTCGCTTTTGTAAAAGTCTTCTTCCTTGGTCGGCAGTTCAATATACCCCACAAATCTGTAATGGATTACAACCCGCTGTGTTTTGTTTTTTCCTTTGCCCTGTGTCTCATAAACATCAATGTGGTCTATGAGCTCTCTAACAAGCGGTGCAGACAAAGCTTCCATTTCAATCACTTTTCTTACCGCTTTCATAAACATATCTCTGCTCTGCTGAACAGTGTTCATTGTTGCAAGCTTTGTTCTGTAATCCGCTATCTTGGATTTGAGTGTAACACGTTCGGTTTCATACTTGTGTGCCATATGCATAAACCATTCGTCTGTAACTTTCCCTACCGCATTATCCTCATACAGCTTCTCGTAAAGTATGTTTACCGATTGCTGTCGGGAGATTGCATTTTGCAGTTCACTCTCAATATATCGTCGCTGTTCGTGAAAATCCTTGTTGGTTTTCTTTTCAAGTATATCTGCAAGTATTTCTTCATCATTCTTGAGATAACTTGCAAGGTGCTTTAGCTCAAGGATTACAATTGCTTCAATCGCATCCGCACGAATATAGTGCCTTGTTTGACAATCTCCCCGTGTGTCTTTAGTGTAGTTACCACAGCTAAAATAATGAATGTCTTTGTTGATGGTGTTGGTGTGGTAACGCATATTGTGTCCGCAATCAGCACAACGAAGTAATCCGCTGAACAGGTGCTTCTCCGCATTCTGTTTTTTCGGTGAACGCCGCTTGGTTTTCTTAATCAAAGTCTGAACAAGCTCAAATGTTTCACGGTCAATTATCGGCTCGTGAACATTTTTAAATATTTTCCAGTTTTCTTCAGCATTAGGTATTCTTGTTTTGTTTTTGAAAGACTTTGAGAAAGTTCTGAAATTGATGACATCACCGCAGTATTCTTGTTGTGAAAGTATCTTAGCTATTGTTGTTTTACACCATTTGTACGGGTCTTCCTGAGATTTCTTTCCGCCTCGGTTTAAACCCTTGCTGCGCCAATATGCCATAGGTACAAGCACCTTGTTTTCTTGAAGCAATCGGGCAATGGTTTCGTTGCCTTTACCCTCAAGACACATACGGAATATATCCCTTACAACCTCTGCCGCTTCGTGTTCAATCACCCATTTTTTCGGGTTAATTGCATCTTTAACATAACCGTAAGGCGGTTGCGCAAGCGGCTCTCCCATATTGCCTCTGATTCTTTTTGCTGAACGGACTTTCTTTGAAATATCTCTTGCATACATCTCGTTCATAACATTCTTGAACGGGATGATTTCATTTTCGCCGTCAGCACTGTCAACCAAATCCGTAATTGCAATAAAGCGTATGTTGTTTTCGGGAAAGTATGATTCGGTGTATAGACCAACCTCAACATAGTTTCTTCCGAATCGGGACATATCTTTTACTATGATTGTTGAGATATATCCTGCTTCAACATCTTCCATCATTCTTTTGAAATCGGGTCTGTTGAAGTTTGTACCCGTAAACCCGTCATCAACATAAAATCTAGTGTTCTCAAAACCTTTATCTTGAGCATATCTCGATAACATGATTTTTTGATTCTCGATGGAGTTACTGTCACTTTCTTTATTGCCGTCATCACGGGATAAGCGACAGTAAAGAGCAGTGATTCCCACTTTGTTTGACTGCATTAATCCTCCTCTCCGGCAGTCGAACATACATATTCCGCTTGTATTGTATTTTCATCTTCAGTATTTGTCAAATGTGCGAAATCGCCGCCTAAATATTTTCCGAACCTGTCGGTAAGTGTAGAGCCGAGTTTTGGTGCTTCAAAGACTTCAAATCTTGATGAAACCTTGTAACATATTCCGTTGATGAAATAGTCATAGTCAAAGTCTGAAATCGGTATTATTTCACCCATAAATCATCTTGCCTCCCGATTTCTCTTTTTCTGTAAATACTTTGCATAATATTCGCAAGCCTTGATTATGAACTCCTGCATCTGTCTTTCATCAGACTTCGGAGAGTATTTCTGCAACCGTTCCATAGACATCTTGAACATCGGCTTTTGGTTAGCTTTTTCCTCGTTCATAATATTGTTAATTGAGTTTTCGTTCAGTTCTCCCGATTGGAATAGCTTTCGCATTCTGTTCGCTTGAGAATATGACGGAGTACATTCTGTTTCCTCAATTATTCCCAATAATTTATACTGTTTGGAATCATCAAGATACGACAGTTCAACTGCAACGGAAAACGCAATTTTGTTTTCGTCTACCATTTTAAGCAGTTCAGGTATAAGCATAGTCAGGCGGATATATCTTTGTACCTGCCTGCCGCTGTCGGTGTCGGACACGCTTTCTCTGGACTTGTGGACAGCTTGTCCACAAGTTAAATCTGTCCTCTTGCCCTGTGCTTTCATAGCATCAAGTTTCAGCTTGTACGCCTTTGCTTTTTCACTCGGT
>JAZNPG010000128.1:0-5595 GCA_045589555.1 Acutalibacteraceae bacterium | reverse complement strand
GGCATCGTAAAGCTCTTTAACAATGCAGATTTTCATTGCCGCAACATTTTCATCGGTTGAATAATCGTATTTTTCTGCAGGCAGGCTTGTGCCGTCCTTGGAATCGTGACCTGCGATAACGGAGAGAATTTCCTTTGCATCCTCTGCGTTTTTGGCAGTAACGCCAATCTGCTCGCCCGAGCAGGCGCAGGCGATAACGCCGTAGCGTGAAACAGTTCCGTAAGTGGGCTTTATGAAATCAACGCCCGAAACTGCGGCTGCTCTTCTGGGAGCGCCGTTGAGGTCAACGTTGAGGGCTGCTTTGATTTTGCCCTCGGCAACAAGAGCCGCAGCAGCGCCTGCAAGCTTGCCGTTGACGGTTGCAGGCTCAGAATATGAGGTTTCGCCCATGAGGTCAAGACCGAATTCGCCCACATTTGTTTTGCCTGCGATTGAATAGCCTGCTTTTTCAAGCCTTTCAACGGCTTCTGCGCTGAAAAGAGGCACGAAGTTTTCAAGCATTTTTGAGCCTGCTGTTGCAGGAGTACCTTTTACAAGGATTGTATCGTCTGCGGCAATGCTGCCTGCCGCGTTTATTTCGTTAATATAAAACACTTATCTGCACCTCACTTTACAAGTCTGGGAACCTGCCAGCTGTCGTCAGTGCTCTGGGGAGCACCCTCAAGCAGGTCTTTGCGTGCAAAAGGCTGATTTCTGGAATCGTTTCTGAGAACGTTTGTCATGGGCATAACGTAAACCATTGCCTCAACGTTTTCGGTGTCTGCCTTTTCGAGTTCAGCTTCGTTCTTGCCCATCATGTCAAGAATCTGCTGCATTTTCTTCTTTTCATCGGCATCGAAAGCAAGCTCATTGACGCTTTCAAGCTCCTTGAGCCATTTTTCTTTTGTCATAACGCCGCCCTTTGCTGAGCTGACTGCAGCTGCGAAAGCGGAGGTGTCGGAATCCGATGAAGCAACCTCAACTGCGCCGCCCTTGCCTCTGATTGCAACGTTTGCCTCGAAGAGCTGAAGCTCGGTAACAACGCCGGGAGCGCCGAGCATCTGGTCCTGAGCCGTTCCGTCAAGCGGGAAAGCGATAACGTCACGGATTGTTTCGGTGTCGGCAAGGAGCATAACAATTCTGTCAACGCCGGGAGCCATACCTGCATGGGGAGGTGCGCCGAACTGGAATGCGTTATAAAGAGCGCTGAATCTCTTTTCAACCTCTTCCTCGCTGTAGCCTGCGATTTCAAAGGCTTTTCTCATGATTTCGGGGCTGTGGTTACGAACCGCACCCGAAGCGAGCTCAATGCCGTTGCAAACGAGGTCATACTGATAAGCGAGAATTTCGCAGGGGTCCATGTTTTCAAGAGCATCAAGACCGCCCTGAGGCATGGAGAAGGGGTTATGGGTGAAGATGATTTTATCTGTTGTTTCGTCGCGCTCATACATCGGGAAATCAACAACGAAGCAGAATTCAAATGAATCCTTATTGATAAGACCGAGTTCTTCGCCGAGCCATGTGCGGATAACGCCTGCGTTTTTATCGGCAACGTCGGAGATGCCGTCGCAGATAAAGAAGATTGTTTCGCCCTCTTTAACGCCCGTGAGCTCAACAATTTCTCTCTTTTCTTCCTCTGTCATAACCTTGCTGATGGGGTCATCCTTGAAGCCGTAGTTTGCGGCGTCAAGCAGAGTGATATGAGCAAGGCCTGCCATTTTTGCCTGCTTGGTTGCGAAAGCAAGGGACTTATCGAAGAACCATCTTTCGTTTTTGCAGGGAGCAACGATTGCTCTTACATATTTATTCATGAAGGGCTTGAACTGAACCCTTTTGAACATATCGGTAAGGTCGCAGATGATAAGAGGGTTGCGAAGGTCGGGCTTATCGGAGCCGTATTTTGCCATTGATTCGGCATAGGGGATTCTTCTGAAGGGCGATGCGGTAACCTTTTTATCCGAGAAGGTTCTGAAAACATCGCTCACAACGCTTTCGCAAACCTCGAGAACCTCATCCTGAGTTGAAAAAGCCATCTCAAAGTCAAGCTGATAAAATTCGCCGGGGGAGCGGTCGGCACGGGCATCCTCATCTCTGAAGCAGGGAGCAATCTGATAATATTTATCGAAGCCCGAAACCATCAGCAGCTGCTTGAACTGCTGGGGTGCCTGCGGAAGAGCATAGAATTTGCCGGGATGCTTACGGCTGGGAACAAGAAAGTCTCTTGCGCCCTCGGGGGAGGAAGCCGTGAGAATGGGGGTCTGGATATCAAGGAAGCCTCTTTCCTCCATGAGCTTTCTCATATGACCGATAACCTTTGAGCGAAGAAGAATATTATTATGAAGAGCAGGATTTCTCAGATCGAGGAATCTGTGCTTAAGACGCAGATTTTCGTTTGTATCGTTTGAGCCGATTTCAAAGGGAAGCTCTCTTGTGCAGGTGCCGAGAACCGAGAGAGAATCCGCAACAAGCTCAACAAGACCCGTATCGATTTTGGGGTTAACCGTATTTTCGTCACGCTTTGTGACCGTTCCCTTTGCGGAGATAACGGTTTCCTTGCCGACTCCTTTGAGAAGGTTTTCATCGTGAACAACAACCTGAGTTACACCCGTTTCATCTCGCAAATCAACGAAAAGAACGCCGCCGTGGTCACGGATAACGTCAACCCAGCCTGCAAGCTCGATAACTTCGCCGATATGCTTTTCTCTGATTTCATTGCAACGGTGAGTTCTGTACATAGTTTATTCCTCCATTTACATGGTTTGTGTATTATTTAGTGAATAGTGAATGGTGAATAGTGAAGAGTTGAGGGTGGGCGGTGCCCACACCCCTTTTTTAAGTGAAGGGTTAATAGTGAATGGTGAAGAGTTTCGGAAGGGCTTCGCCCTTACCCGATTGTATAGTGAATAGTGAATAACGAATGGTGAATAGCTAAGGATAGGCTCCGCCTATGACCGATTATATTTTTGTTATATTCGTGCGTAGGGGCGATTCACGAATCGCCCGTAAAATGCGGCAGTATTGGAATATAATAAAAAAAATCCCGGGAACTACAAAAAGTAATTCCCGGGACGAGTAATCAAAAATAACCCGCGGTGCCACCCGATATTGATACAAAAAATGTATCCGCTCTTTTATTAAAATGTGGGTATACCGGCGAAGTGTTGCCGAGCTTAATACTCATCTGAAGCGCACTTTCAGCCCATGATGCGCTCTCTCTGGCAGACTTTCCGTGAAAGTCGGGTCTTCACTCGGGAAAAATTATATCAAATATTTTTTTTGTTGTCAACCGCATATTTGTAATAATATTGTATGATATTTGCGGCGTTTTTACGCCCGTGTTTATGAAAAATTCATCAGCGGTATATTTTTTACCGTTCACCCTTAACTCTTCACTCTAAACTCTTCACTATTCACTATTCACTATTCACTATTCTGCATATCCGCCGTTTTTCTGCTGATACTAATTAAAAACTATCAGAGGTGATATTGTGGCGCAAAGGCTCGGAAATTATACGCTGCTGCTGCCCTCGCTGCCTGCAATAACGGGCTATGCTGCTGTTGCTGGTAAAAAAGAGGGCGAAGGTCCGCTCGGCTCAAAATTCGATTATGTTTATGAGGATTCTGCCGCAGGCGCAAAAACATGGGAAAAGGCAGAGAGCATCATTCACGGCGATGCCGTAAACAGAGCCATAGCCAAGGCAGGGCTCACGCACGAGCAGATAAACATTATTTTTGCAGGCGATTTGCTCAACCAATGCATCGGCACAACCTTCGGCATCCGTGAAACGGGCATTCCGTTTGCAGGGGTTTACGGGGCATGCTCAACCATGGCGCTTTCTATGGCTCTTGCCGCAGCAGGCGTTGACGGCGGACTTGCAGGCACAGCCGTTGCCTCAACCTCATCGCATTTCTGCTCTGCCGAAAAGCAGTTCAGAATGCCGCTTGAATACGGCGGTCAGCGTACGCCGACGGCTCAATGGACAGCAACCGCAGCAGGCGCAACCGTTATTTCAAAGGGCACGGGCAAGGCGGCGATTGAAAAAATAATCATCGGCAGAATTCAGGATTACGGCATCAAAGACCCCAACAACATGGGGGCGGCAATGGCACCCGATGATGTTAAACTTACACCATGGCACGGTTATCATACAAAAAACAAAATATTATCTTTATTATTGTAATTCCGACGGAGTTGTGATAATATGATAAAAGCAAATAATTCTTCGCAAGGGGTGAAAAAATGCTCGGTCAGAATGTTAATCTTAACGGCAAAACCGTTCTTGTTACGGGCGCTGCAGGCTTCATAGGCGCAAACCTTGTAACGGAGCTGCTGCACACGGTTGAGAGCATTAAAATTATCGGCATAGACAATTTGAACGATTATTACGATGTTTCCATAAAAGAATACAGGCTCAGGGAAATCGAAAAGCTTGCCGCAGAAAAAGGCAGAAGCGAATGGATTTTTATAAAGGGCAGCATTGCCGACAGAGCACTCATTGACAGATGCTTTGAGGAATACGGCTTTGATGTTGTTGTTAATCTTGCCGCTCAGGCAGGCGTGCGCTATTCAATCACAAACCCCGATGTTTACATTGAAAGCAACATAATCGGATTCTATAACATTCTTGAAGCCTGCCGCAATCATCCCGTTGAGCATCTTGTTTATGCGTCTTCATCAAGTGTTTACGGCTCAAACAAGAAAATTCCTTACAGCACGGATGACAAGGTTGATAACCCCGTGAGCCTTTATGCGGCAACCAAAAAGAGCAACGAGCTTATGGCGCACGCTTATTCGAAGCTTTATAATATTCCCTCAACGGGTCTGCGCTTCTTTACTGTTTACGGACCTGCAGGCAGACCTGACATGGCTTATTTCGGCTTCACAAACAAGTTGCGCAACGGAGAAAACATTCAGATTTTCAATTTCGGCAACTGCAAGAGGGATTTCACATATGTTGACGATATCGTTGAGGGCATAAAACGCATTATGCAGAGCGCTCCCGAAAAGAAAAACGGCGAGGACGGTCTGCCCGTGCCGCCTTACAGAGTTTATAACATCGGCAACAACAGCCCCGAAAATCTGCTTGATTTTGTTGATATTCTTCAGCAGGAGCTTATCCGCGCGCAGGTTTTGCCTGCTGATTACGATTTTGAGGCGCATAAACAGCTTGTGCCCATGCAGGCAGGCGATGTGCCCGTGACATATGCCGATACATCGGCGCTCGAAAGAGATTTCGGCTTCAAGCCCTCAACCTCATTGCGTGAGGGTCTGCGCAGATTCGCCGAGTGGTACAAAGAGTTTTATATGAGTGAATAATGAATAGTGAAGAGTTTCGGAAGGGCTTCGCCCTTACCCGTTTTTAGTGAAGAGTTAATAGTGAATGGTGAATAGTTAAGGATAGGCTTCGCCTATGACCGATTATATTTTTGTTGTGTTCGTGCGTAGGGGCGATTCACGAATCGCCCGTAAAACCGTGCAGAAATTTCAGGCGGATAATATCCGCCCCTACCCGAAAACAAGGTTATATTGTATAAAAAGGTGATAATATGGAAAATAAAAAATACAGCATAAAGCAGGGCTTTGTTGCAAGAGAAATTGCAGGCGAATATATTGCC
>JAZNPG010000127.1:0-6202 GCA_045589555.1 Acutalibacteraceae bacterium | reverse complement strand
GAGCCGGGCTGTCCGCCGAAATAATCGGGAGAATCTTTTGTGATATACAGATTCAGATAACCGTTCTCAATTTTATATCTTGCGGTGGACCCTGCTGTATTGGCAGTACAGTGAGGCAAATATTGCGGCAGCCAATACTCTGTATTTAAATTGCCGTCATTAAATTCGGTGCTGAAATCAAGCACATAGCCTTCCTTTTCGGGAACATATTCTTCGGCATATGCTCCTGACGGCAAGCCGAGCAACATAGTTAAAACAAGCAAAAAAACCATACTTTTTCTGAACATGATTTTTATCCTTTCGTACAAATCCTTATTTTGTTGATTTGATTATATCACTCATGCCAATAAAAAAGCAACAGTTTTCAGTCTGTTGCTTTCTTTGACTGTCAATCAGATTTAATTAAACTATTTTTAAATTCGGTTGAAACCCGTTATTTCGTGTGGTACAATAACAAAAAAGCAAAAAGAGGGATATTATGAACGTCAGAATCAAAAAGATTGTCTGCATTGTAATGACTTTATGTTCTGTCTTTTCAGGAGCATTCGGTCTGACTTCATTTGCAGCAAATGAAAATAACAGCGATACAGTTCTCTATGTTTCTTCCGATGCTGCAGATAACGGTGAAGGAACCTTGGCGTCGCCCGTAAGCCTTATGGGCGCAAAAGAGATGCTTAAAGGCATGAAAAATGAAAAGTCATCCGCAACGGTATATCTTCTCGGCGGAACATATTATTTTGATGATGCTTTATATTTCAATTCCGAAGATATGGCAAATGTTACTTATAAAGCCTATGATGAAAATCGGGTTGTTTTCTCAGGTGCTTATGAAATAAGCGGTTTTGAAGAGGGTGAAGCCAACGGAGTCAAGGTTTTCACAAAGCAGCTTGATACTTCTGCGGATAATTGGTATTTTAAATCTCTTTTCAGCGATAACGGTGAAGTCAGAACAACCCGTTTCCCTGAAGAAGGCTATTTAACGGTTAAGGCGACTGCACCCGAAGATGACCTCTGGAATGAAGAAAACAGACCGTGGGAGTTCACTTACGGTCAGCGTTCTTTTTATGCAAATACCGATGATATTCCCGACGAGTTTCACAATTCAGAGGATGTCAATATCCGTATTCTTCATTATTGGCATGATGAGCTGATGAATATTAAATCCTACAATGCCGAAACGGGAAAAATCGGCTTATCAAGACCCTCTACAATGGAAATAAGAGATATTGACCGATATTATTTTGAAAATGTTTTTGAAGCCCTCAATGAGCCCGGCGAATGGTATCTCGATAAGGTTTCGGGCGTTCTTTATTATGTGCCGAAAGACGGTGAAAAAGCTGATACGCTCACTCTTTACGGTTCAAATGTTGACAGACTTATTGATATAAACGGTATTGACGGAATTTCCTTTGAGGGTATTCATTTCACCCGTACCGACTGGGCAAAGCCCGAAGCTGACGGCTTTTATGCAGGAACATGGTGGGAAGAAAACGATATGGATTTCCCTCAGGCGGCAATATTTGTTGACGGAGTTGTTGCCGTTAAATATGCAGAAAACATTCATCTCAAAAACTGCGAATTTACCTGGCTCGGCGGTACTGCCGTAAAATTCGGATTCGGTGTAAAAAATTCATCTGTTGAAAACTGTTATTTTGAAAATATCGCCGCAACCGCTGTTTATGCAGGCGGTGAAAACTGCTTGTCCGAGCACGAAAACTATACACAGAACATTACAATCAAGAACAATGAAATATATAAATACGGCAGAAAATTCTTCAGCGGAATCGGTATTCATATAACCTTCTGCGATACTGCCGAAGTGGTAAACAACGAAATACACGACGGTTATTACACAGGTATTTCTGTCGGCTGGATCTGGAGCTATGATTACCATGTGACAAAGAATATAAATATCAGCCGAAACCTTATTTATAATATCGGTCAGGGATGGCTTTCCGATATGGGCGGTATCTATATGCTCGGCAAACAGCCCGGAACTGTTTTAAGCGAAAATGTTATTCATAACGTTGCCGCCGATCCCGGCGAAGGCGGTTACGGCGGTTGGGGTATTTATCTTGACGAAGGTTCATCCTTTATGACGGTTGAAAAAAACCTTGTTTATGCCTGCGGCAGCCAGAGCTTCAATGTTCACTACGGTGAAGGCAACATTATCAGGAACAATATCGCCGCCCTCAGCAAAGAAGGTCTGATGAGCCCCGGCATAGATAAAGGTGAAACCCACGCAACGGCGATGTATTATAACAATATTTTCCTTACATATAACAAAGCACCGATTTATATAGAAATGCTGAATCCCTCACATTTCTATGATAACGGCAACCTTATGTGGAGCATTACAGAGGGCGATGAGCTTTATTTCAACACAAGCGAATATGTTTACACCCTCAAAATGGCTCAGGACAAGGGATTTATTCATTTCCCGACTGTTGCCGACCCGTTGTTCAAGGATGCCCTTAACTTTGATTTCACTTTAGCAGAAGACAGCCCTGCATTTGCCATGAATTTTGAAGCGTGGGATTATTCTCTGGCAGGTACAGTTAAAGACACTGTAATAGGTCTTAACAGAGCAGGCGGTCAGACGCCATATAATGCAGAATCCGAGTTGCAGCCTGATATGAACTTTGAGCATAACTTATTCGGAGGCTATATCCCTTATATTATATTTATCCTTCCCGCTCTCCTGGCATTGGCTTGGCTTATTATCGGTGTAATCAAAGGCAAAAAGACAGTAACATTACCGATATTAGCCGCTGTTATTTCAGTACCTTTGTTTGTTGCAGTTTACAATATGTATCTTGAATGGATAGAAATTCTCTATTTCTTATCTGTATTTGCATTGGCGGCACTTGCTGCTGTTCTTCCCACGTGCGTTGCAATTGAAAAAGGCAAAGCTAAGAAAGGCATTGTTTTGGCGTTTGTAGTCAACTTCATTCTTTCGGCAGGTATTTTCCTTGGTCTTGCAGGCATTCTTAATATGCTTTTGCAGCCCGGAAGCCCTGAAGTAATTTCACTTACCTGCGGAGCGATGTTTATCTATATGCTTGTTGAAACAATCCGTCTTTTAAAGGCGTACAAAACAAAATAGAATTATAAATAAAATCGGCTCCGACAAGCCGTGTGTTCTGTCGGGGCCGTAATTCTTTTTGGGGAGAAAAAATATATAAAAATGTTAAATCCGATCATACTGAACCGATTGTATGCTTTGATGAAGGACACTGCGGAAATATAACCGCAGTCCTGCGATTTCCGAATACTGCGAATCAGATATGAATCGGAAGCTGCACCTTATGCTCAAATCGGCTCTTGAAAATAACGGTAAGAAAAATATATTTTAAAGCAAATTATTGATGATGCAAATTTTAGCTTCTTATTACAAATATTCACCACAAATCACATCCCGTATTTTCGGATGAAATATGACGGTGTGCAGCTCCACGCATGGCAAAGACTGTTTATCATTCGGTCCCCGTACGGTGAAAAATCAAGGTCATCGGGAATATATGCCTCCCAGAACGTGTCTGCACCATGGTCAAGCATTCCGCCCCAGAACTTCTTGAGATATTGAACAGCTTCATCTTTCATATCAAGCTTTAACATAGCCTCTGTTACATAATGTCGCATATACGGTGTGACGGGTTGTTTGGCTTCTTCATTATCAAGGCAGGAAATCAAAAGCTTCTTTGCTTCTGTGCCGCTTATTACGCCGCCCAATATCATCCAAACCTGAGAATGAACGCTGAACTGATTATTGTCAAAGCCGTTAATAAATACGTTTTTATTTTCACTATAAAGATGTGTTTTGCAAGCGCAGCGGACTTCGTGAAGATGAGATGAATATTTTTCATGTTCGTCATCACCGATTGCTTTAAGTAATTTTGAAAAGCGTTCAAGCGTGTAGAGATAAACGCCCTGCAGCGATGTCAGAATTTCCAGACCCGGACACCAATCGATAAAAGCAAACCATCCGTCCTGTCTTGTAACAATCAGATTATCATCGAGCGTTTTTCTGAAGCTTTCAAGCTGCGATTTGCAGATTTGAAGAAGGTCATTTATAACACTTATATCCCCCGTGTGCTCATAATAATCGCACACACTTACAACATACAAAAGTGCATAATCCTCAATATGCGTTGCACCCGAATGATAATAAGGTGTTTCGTAAACAAAAGACGGCAAGAAACCGAGATTGTTGCATTCACCTGCAGCAAAAAGATACAAGCATCTTTTTACGATTTCAAGGTTATTAAATGTGTAATAATTTGCAAGAGCTTCCAGTCTTAAGTCGCCAATCCAGAGACGGCGGTCACGCTTGGGACCGTCCTCAAAGAAGGTCTGCATACATTCTTTGAGAGTGTTGGTTGCAACAAGGTCAATTTTATTCAGCAAAGTATCCTTGGTGTTTGCAGGCTTAAGAACGGAAACATCGGCACCGGTTGAAGCACGAAAAGAAAAGTCAAACAGCTTTATAGGTCTGTTGGCTTTTTCTACAGTTATTTTTATGTATCTGCAAGCATACCTTCGGGGCAAGGTTGTTTTTTGAGGAAAATCGAGATTGATTATTTCTTCCTGTAACCACGTTTTTGACAGTGTTCCCTCATATTGAGAAAAATCGTCATTGATTTCTCTCATATCTTCACCGAATCTGATGACTAACCGAACGGGAGCATCAACAAAGATATCAACCTTATCAAAGGCAAAGGAAAAATGTCCCACAGCGTGCTCACCAAGATCAAGAAGTATGCTGTCGCCGCTTGTGGCAATGAATTCGGTTATATGAGGAGTAAGAACTGTGTAAATAAGATCAGGGTAATTATTCTGAGCTTTGCTCAAAAAGAAATCTTTGTTTTTCATAATAAAAATCTCACTTTAAAACAATGTTTTGATTAATAAAACTAAGCTATGCTGATCGTTTTACAAATTGGAATTCGCTGATTACATTGGAGTTCCTACTTCAATCAGGTTACCGTCCAAGTCGTAGAATCGTATTACCCGTTGCCCCCAACCATGTGTCATGAGATGATTTACATATTCAATCGTGGGGTATAGTCTTTCTAATTTTTCAACAAACGATTCGATATCCTGCTCCTCAAAATACAATTCGCAAGAGTTGCTCTTTGGCACAATATCTCTTTCTAAAAACGATTTAAATATTTTCTCGTCTTGAAGGACAAGACCTTCTGTTAAAATCATATTGCCATCGTTGTCAAGCACCAAATCCATACCAAACAAGTCATGATAGAATTTTCTCGATTTCTCTATGTCTTTAACAACAATCAGAATGTTCTTCAACCTCATAACATTTCTCCCTCTGAATTCTGATTTGTCTGAATTGAATTTATCATAACACAAGCTTTTTTTACTGTCAACAAAGAGGACATTGTACGGTCTTGTGCAATCCCCTTTCTCATTGTATAGAAGCAAAGAAGTTTTATTGCGCAAAGATCTCATAGCTCTTATGCGGAATTTTTTATGATTCTGCATCATATTATATGTCTTGATATCAAAAGTTTTTTTAGAAAAAAGTGCCCTCCCGACTCGGAAAAGCAAGTGTAATTTTTGCTTTGAGCTGAAGACAATGGCGGCGGCTTGCAAAGAAAGCGAGGTTGTGAAAGACTTTTTTTGTTTCGACTTATCAGAGTCCGAAAGACCTTGAAATCATCCATAACAATGAACTTGCACAGTTCAAAAAAGTTGTCCAATCACTCATCGACAGCGATACGCAAAAATATTTTTCTTGCATTTATTTATGATTAGTTGTATAATACATTTACAATTTAACAGACGGGAGCTTGTGTTACAGGCTGAGAGGAAGGTAAAACCTTCGACCGATAACCTGATTTGGATAATGCCAACGTAGGGATGCCTGGATATAAAAGTGTTTCGATGTGGCGGAATCAACCTGAAGCTGTTTCAGATTTTTCGCCACTTTTTTATTTTAAAACACTGCTTCTCAACGGTGAGTTGCCAAATCGGCAGCTTACCGTTTTTGTTGTTTCAGGAGGTGTTTTTATGGTAAAAATCAACGGCGAAGAGTTAAATGTTGCAGGGAAAACAATCGCAGAATATCTTGCAACCACAAATTATGACCCGAAAAGAATCGCAGTTGAGCGTAACGGTGACATTGTTTTTAAATCTCAATACGATGAAACCTTGCTGCAGGATGGCGACAGTATTGAAGTTG
>JAZNPG010000126.1:0-2353 GCA_045589555.1 Acutalibacteraceae bacterium | reverse complement strand
CATTGCTCCGTTGGGATTGTTTGCTGCTGCTTCCATAGCATTTGCCTGAGCATCTGTCATTCTGCCTGCCATCATAAACGGATTTGAGCCCATTGTTGCGGCATCTTCCATCTGATTGATTTTCTGCATATCTTCGGGAGTAAGAGTAATCGGGTTAAGTGCGATGGATTCAACCGAAATACCTCTGCGCTGTGTCCATTCAACGGCAAGTGCCTTGTTGAGCGCATCCTTGAGCTCTGTTGTATGTGCAGGAATCTGTGCGGGGCGGAGTTCAAGCTCTGTGAGCATTGCGAATGCAGGCTGAAGAGCTGAAATAAACTCTGTTTTGAGCTGATTATCGATTTCTTCTCTTCTGTATTCATCGCCTACATTACCTGCAATCTTTGTGTAGAAAAGAAGAGGGTCTGTGATTCTGTAGGAATAAATACCGTTGCATCTTACCTGAACGGAACGGTACATATTGAGTCTTTTGTTGGCAACCTCAAACATAAAGGGATTGGGTGTGCCGAACTTGTTATCAAGGATTTCCTTTGTATTGAAATAATAAACTCTCTGGTCTTTGCCTGTGTCGCCACCGTATGTAAATCTCTTGCCGATGGTCTTGAAGGTTTCTTTGATTGAATTGCCGAGCTTGCCTGAGAAGATTGAAGGCTCTGTTGAAGAATCATAGGTGAATTCACCGGGCTCTGCACAAACTTCAACAATCTTGCCCTGCTCAACGATAATCATGCACTGACCGTCTGCAACCGCAATGCCCGAGCCGTTGGAAATGATGTTGTCACTGCCCTTTGTGTTGGAGCTTCTGCCGCCGACTCTCTTTGTGCCTTTCACCATCAGCACATCATTTTCGAGTGATTCGCAATAGAAAAATTCCTTCCACTGGTCTGCCATTACACCGCCGAGTGCTCCTAATCCTGCTTTAATAAGTCCCATATTAAATTTCTCCTTTCAGAAATTTATTTATAAATTTATTTTTATCCTCTGGGCAATTCGCAATCAACAACATCTGTGATTGCGTAGCCGAAAGGACTGTTTGCATCAGGTTTAACGATTACCGCAAGACCGAATTCTTCATGGCCTTCAAATCTGTAATCGTCAATTCTGATTTTAACGGAATGCGTTCCGTCGCCGTTATCGTCAACGCCGTAAAATTCGTTTGTGCTGAATCTTTCGAACAGATAAGGTGTGACATCATAATCCGAATACTGTTTCATACTGCTTACAACATTACATTCTTCAGGTATTTCAGGATAATTTCCTTTAAACTCGGGGTACATCGAATCTATATACGATTCAAGTTCCCACTTTGTCAAAGAGATAACATCATAATCTGTTTCGCCGACCATTTTTGCTTGGTTGAGCGTTACGGCATAAGCAACGGTATCCCACACAACGGCAGGGGCATCGTTTTCAGCAAAGCCGTCATAATAAATCTTCGATGCCGCACGGGCAACGCAAAGCTGATAAAACGCTGTATCTTCGGTTATTTCTTCGGGAACAAATTCTTCGCCCGTCATTTCAATAACATTCTTTACGGATTCGCCGTCCATCGACATGTAATACTCGGATGTTTTTCCGTCATATTCCGCAACAAGTCTGAAATCGGGAATTGTTTCGGTAACACAGCAATCAAACTCATAAATCTTACCTTTTTCGGTTGTGATTTCAAGGTATGTGTAGTCACGCTCAAAATCATTGACAAGCGGTGACCACATAATGCCTTCAAGCCTTACCTTGACACCGTTTTTGGGTGAAACAAATCTGAAGCCCGTCATACCGTATTCGCTGTCAATGCCTGTATCAACGGTTTCGATTTTGCCTTTCAGAGCGTGATATTCGTCTGAATCGGCATTATAAAGAGTTATGAGCAGGTTGCTGCTGTCATCCTCTTTGTTGACGTCACCTTTATTGTTTGCGGTTTGGGGTGACTTTGTGTTTGCTTCTTCATTCTGCTGAACCGACGTAGCTTCGGTTGTTGTTTCGCCGTCATCCTTGTCACCGCAAGCCGCAAATGAGAGCAGCATAATCAGGGCAAGCAGAACGGCTGTTATTTTTTTCATTGGCATTACCTCCTTATTTATTCGGTTTATATCCTTTTGATGAATAGGGATTTTTGTTTTCTTTGGGCGGGTCGGGAATGTTGCCTACGTGAACAAGCCACGAAAACACGGCTGTTTTGATTGCAACGCCGATAACCCATACGGCAAGAGCTCCGACAAACCACCAGATTGATATTTTGAAAATGAAATAAGCCGCAAGCAAAAGCCACGCAGGAATTGTCCATTCAAGGTCGAATATGAGGTTTATCAGCAACGCCGAAATAAATCCGTTGCCCTTTGGTCTGTTCTTCTTC
>JAZNPG010000125.1:0-7135 GCA_045589555.1 Acutalibacteraceae bacterium | reverse complement strand
GCCTGTTGCAAGGCGGGCAACACGGATAGCTGTCATACAAGCTTCTGTACCTGAACCGAGCATACGGAACATGTCAACGTTGGGGATAAGGTCAGCAATCTTCTTGCCGAGCTTATATTCATATTCGTGGAAAAGACCTGTTGAAGGACCGCAGGTATTGAGAAGTTCAATAACCTTTTCACGAACTGCAGGAGGATTGCTGCCGAGAACGGTGGGGCCGCCTGCCTGAAGGAAGTCGAAATATCTGTTACCGTCAAGGTCATAAAGATATGCGCCTTCTGCCTTTGTGAAAACAAGGGGGAAGGGATAGTTGAAAGCAAGGTTATGCTGAACACCGCCGGGGATGATCTGCTTTGCTTCTTCAATCATAGCCTTTGACTTTGCGCACTTTTTCTCAAAGTAATTCTCTTCATAAGCCTTGAGAGCATCGGGGCTGATGGAGTGAATAGGCTTTTTGATAAGATCGTCAAGCTGCTTCTGAACAGCCTGAGCGTCGGGGTAATTGATAATACCGTGATTAGACATTTGAAATTCCTCCTATAATATGTAAATTTATAATAAATCCTAAAATTGAACGCTATTACTGATATTACTCCAATTATAACATATACAGTAAAATTATTCAAGACCGAGTTTTTTTGCCATTTCAGCTGTTTTAAGCTCGAGAAGCTTTGAAACGCCCTCTTCCTGCATGGTTACGCCGTAGAGCATATCCGCCTCATCCATGGTGCCTCGTCTGTGGGTGATGAGGATAAACTGCGTGCTGCCCGTCATATTGCGGACATAGCTCGCATAGCGGGAAACATTGACATCGTCAAGCGCCGCTTCAACCTCGTCGAAGATGCAGAAAGGTGCAGGTGTGACCTTGAGAATCGCAAACAGAAGAGCGATTGCAGCAAGACCCTTTTCGCCACCTGAGAGAAGGTCGATATTCTGAACGTTTTTGCCCGGCGGCTGAACCCTGATATTGATGTTACATTCAAGAACATCCTGCGGGTCATCAAGAACAAGCTCTGCTTTACCGCCGTCAAACAAATCCTTGAAGGTTTCGCCGAAATTATTATTGATGCGTCTGAACTGCTCTCTGAAGCGCTCCGCCATTTTGCCCGTAAGCTCTTCAATAAGCTTTGTGAGTTCTTCCTTGGATTTCTCGATATCCGAAAGCTGACCGCTCATATATTCATAGCGCTCGGATACTTCTTTGTATTCCTCGACCGCTCCCACATTTACGCTGCCCAGAGCTCTGATTTTACCCTTGATTTCCTGCAAGGTGCGCTGCGCCTTGGGTATATCCTCAAGAACGATATTCATTTCTGCAGCCTCACGCAGCGTGAGCTGATATTCGTCATAAAGCTTGTTCTGCGCCGTTTCAAGCTCTCTCTGCATTGAATCACGGCGTTCTTCAAGCCTTGCAAGCTCGCCGCTGAGTTTTTCACGCTCCGAGGTTTTTTCTCTTTCTTTGTTTCTCAGAGCGGTGCTTTCGCCCTCGGTCTGAGTTCGCTTTTCAACAAGAGCGGTTATCTTTTCTTTTGTTGCAACCGCATTTTCACGCAGCGATGCCGCCTGCTCTTCAAGCGAAGCAATCGCCGCTGCGGTTTCCTCGTTAAGGCGTTTGATTTCTTCAATCTCTGCGTTGAGTCTGTCTGCCCTCTTGCTGAAAGCATCCTTGCGGCGCAGACATTCCTGAATTATTTCGTTATCCGCTTCAATTTCCTTACGCATGGCTACGATTTCGAGATTCAGCGCATTCTGAACCTCACCCGATTCCTCACGCAGCTTATCGATGGATTCTTTTTCTGCGTTGAGCTCTGTAAGTGAAGCGGTGAGAATCTCGGTTTCTCCGTTTACCGCAGCAAGCTCCCTGTCAGCCTTTTCTTCGGTTGCAAAAGCATCCTTGATGCGCTGATTTGCCCTTGACTTTTCAGCTTCCAGCTCATCGATATGACCCTTTGCCGCAGCAAATCTGTCGCTGATAAGCTTAAGCTCGCTTTCCGCACGGATGATATCCTCCTGCACCTTGATAAGCTCAGCTTCGGAAGCATCAAGCTCTGCCTGAACAAGTGCCAGCTCCTCGGATACGCCCTTGAAAACATTCTGCTTTTCATCGAGCTGCTTTTCAAGCGAGATAACCTTTTCTTTAAGACCGTCAATTTCGTTTGCACGGCTGAGGAAGCCCGTGCCCGAGCCTCTTGAGCCGCCCGTCATTGAGCCGCCTGCATTGAGCACCTGACCGTCAAGAGTTACAATCTTGAAGCGGTAGGAATATTTCTTTGCCATTTCAATGCCGTTATCGATATTGTCAACAACAGCGGTTCTTGCAAGCAGAGAGCCGATAATTTCGGAATATTTGCTGTCAAACTCAAGCAGCTTATCCGCCATATCAACAAAGCCCTCGCAATTTTCAAGACCTTTTTCTGTAAAGGGTCTTGATTTAACCGAGGTCAGCGGCAGGAATGTTGCTCTGCCTGCTCTGTTTTCTTTAAGATAATTGATTGCACGCTTTGCGGTGTTTTCGTTATCGGTAACGATATTCTGAATTGCCGCACCGAGAGCCGTTTCAATAGCAACGGCATATTCGGCAGGAGCGGTGATAAGCTGCGAAAGCGTGCCGTGAATACCCTTCAGGAAGCCTCTTTTTGCTTCCTTGATAACCTTCTGAACGCTGCCTGCATAGCCGTCAAGATTCTTTTCAAGATCATCGAGCATTCTGATTCTTGCGTTTTTCTGATAGATATCAAGATTAAGAGAATCTATCTCCTTGCGAAGCTTTTCAACCTTTTCTCCCCTTGTGCCGATTATCATTCTGTAGCCTTCAAGCGCATTTTCATGCTCTGCAGCCTCGCCGTTAAGACGGTCAAGCTCTGCTTTTGCCGCAGCTTCCTCGGCTTTGAGGTTATCAAGCACACCGCCTCTTGTTGCAATAACCTCATCAATGGCTTTTATTCTTTCCGTAAGCTCCGTACGGGTTGACTGAGCAGTTGATTTTTCAACCCTGATATCCGCAGCCTTCATTGCCGCAGCGGTGAGCTTTTCGTTGATTTCTCTTGCTTTTTCGCTGTTTTCATTGTTCTTGCCGAGCAGAGAATTGAGCCTTTCTATTTCTTTTGAAAGCTCCTCTTTCTTTTCGGCAATTTTTGCTTCATTGGAAGCAATGTTCTTTTGCGAATTCTCTATCTGTGCGTCGGTTTCGGCAACAGACTGCTCGCTGTCACCCATATCGCCGCTGATTCTTTCGATTGTCAGGTTGTTATGTTCAATTGTATTTTTCTCAACGGCAATTTTACCGTCGATAGCCGTGGCATTCTCTTCGTTTTCGGCAATGCTCTGGCGCAGACGCTCAATTTCAAGCGTGATATCCTGACCCTCTTTGATTGCCGCCTCAATTTTCTCAATAAGCTCAACAAGCTCATTTTCCGTTTGCTCATACTGCGTTGTTGCAATTGAGAGCTTGTGCTCCTGCTCCTTAAGACCGTTTCTTGATTTTTCAATCGTATGAAGCCACAGGCCGATTTCAAGAGTTTTCTTTTCATCGGCAAGAGCGAGGAATTTGAGAGCCTTTTCGCTCTGCGTTTTAAGCGGACCTATTCTGCTTTCGAGCTCTGCAAGAATATCCCTCAGGCGAACAAGATTTTCTTCCGCCTGGTCGAGCCTGCGGTTTGCATCGGCACGCCTGTAACGGAAATGCGAAATGCCTGCCGCTTCCTCAAGCATATCTCTTCGCTGCGATGAGCGGGCGGAAACAAGGTCTGCAATTCTGCCCTGACCGACCATTGAATAGCCGTCACGTCCAAGACCCGTATCCATAAACAGCTCGTGGATATCTCTCAGGCGGCAAACCTCGCCGTTGATTTTATATTCACTTTCGCCCGAGCGGTAATATCGGCGGGTTACGGCAACCTCGTCCTTATCGCTGTGAATTCCTCTGTCAGCGTTATCAAGGCGCAGAGTTACCTCGGCAAAGCCCAGAGCCTTTCTCTGGCTTGTGCCGCCGAAAATAACATCCTCCATGCGTGAGCCTCGGAGAGTTTTGGTTGACTGCTCGCCCAATACCCAGCGCACCGCATCGGAAATGTTGCTCTTACCCGAGCCGTTAGGTCCGACAACAGCGGTTATGCCTTTGCCGAATTCGAGCACCGTCTTATCCGGAAAGGATTTGAATCCCTGCATTTCAAGTGCTTTTAATCTCATTTGAATACCTGACCTTTATTTAAAGATTGGAACGCTCTGACCTCAACCTCATATTTCGGCATTGATTCCTGCCCCTCAACGGTGCAGTCATACCCCAGAGCCTTCAGCTTTATCAGATTCTGTTTTTTCTGACCTGTCATTTTGGAAATTTCCCGTTTGTCAACCGCAAGCACATATTTGCCGCAGCCCGATTCACGAAGCTTTCCGAGCGCCGCATTATAATAAATTCTGCCCTCGCAAAGCTCCCTTAAAGCAGGATGATAAGCTCCTCCCGCATAATCGTTCTCAACTCCGCCCCCCGAATGCAGACCAACTCTTATAACCCTGATACCTGCATCCTCAAACATCGGAATAAGCTGAGCACAAAGCTCTGCCGTTTCATCTATCCCCTTCGGCACGAATTCTTCCGAGAGCATAAGCTCATGGAGCCTTGTCCCTTTTATAACAACCGTTGGGTAAATCCTCACCGTATCGGGTCTGAGAGCAACAATTTTACGGGCAGTTTCAAGGCTGTCGGAATCCACGGAGCCGTAAAGACCCGTCATCATCTGCAGACCCGTTTCAAATCCGTAGCTTTTCAGCATACGGCAGGCATCATAAACCTGCTTTGCGGTGTGACCTCTCTCATTGAGCATAAGCACCCTGTCATCAAGGCTCTGCGCACCGAGTTCAACTGCGCTCACTCCGTATTTTCTGAGAATTCCGCAGATTTCCTCATCAATTCCGTCGGGTCTTGTGGAAATTCTGATTCCTTTGAAAATGCCCCTCTCGACATATTCATATGCAGCTTCCAGCAGGGATATCATATATCCCCTTTCAATCATGGTAAAGCTGCCGCCGAAAAACGCTATTTCTCCGCCTGCCGCCTGATTTGCGGTGAGCGATGCAATTGCGGTTTCAGCCGCCGAACGCACTTCATCGGGTGTTATTTCTTTTTGGCTGCCCGAAATGCTCCTCTGATTACAGAATGAACACATATGAGGACATCCCTTATGCACAACAAAAAGTGCTATGTTTATATGCTTCATTTTATTCCCATAAGCTCAAGAGCTTCCTTTGCGGCAAACTGCTCGGCAAGCTTTTTGCTTTTACCCTTACCCTTGCCGATAACGTTGCTGTTAAGGTGAACCTCAACCGTGAAAATTTTTGCGTGGTCGGGTCCCGAGGAATCCGTTACCACATATTCGATATGCTCCTCACGGTTTCGCTGGATTATCTCCTGAAGCATGGTTTTATAGTCTTTCGCCGTATCAAGATTATCGTTACGGGGCACAAAGCGAAGCACAAGCTTGCTCGCTTCTTCAAGTCCGCCGTCAAGATAAATTGCGGCAAGCACCGCTTCAAACGCATCGGCAAGGATTGACGGTCTTTCTCTTCCGCCCGTTCTGTCCTCACCTTTACCGAGAAGCAGCGCAGAGCCGATATCAAGCTCCTTTGCATAGGCGCAGAGAGCTTTTTCGCAGACTCTTGCCGCCCTGTGCTTGGTCAGCTCGCCCTCGGGCATATCAAAATTACGGTAAAAATAGTTTGCAGAAACAAAGCCCAGAACCGAATCGCCGAGAAATTCGAGCCTCTCATTATATTCGGTTTTTTCGCTTCTCTCGTTTGCATAGGAAGAATGGGTCAGCGCAGTTTCAAGAAGAGAAATATCCTTGAAACGGTAGCCGAGATTTTTCTGCAGACTTTCAAGTTTTTCATTCATTGGATTTCATCCTTTGCATTATTCTGCGGCAAGCTGCTCCCTGAGAGCGTTAAGCCCTCTTTCGGCAAGCGCCTCATAACGCTGTTTTTTATCTCTTATTCCGGTGTCAAGCGCAGGCAGCAGACCGAAGCTTGCTCCCATGGGCTGAAAATTCTTTACATTTTCATCGCTTATGTATCTTGCAAGCGCACCCGAAATTGTAAGCTCGTTGGGAACAAACTTCTCTTTTCCGAGAATGCGGTTTGCCGCATTGATGCCCGCAAGAATTCCTGCGCAAGCGGATTCCATATAGCCCTCAACGCCTGTTATCTGACCTGCAAAAAACAGGTTTTCCCTTGCTCTCATCGCAAAATCGCAGCCGAGCAGACGGGGTGAATCGATAAAAGTGTTACGGTGCATAACACCGTAGCGTACAAATTCGGCATTCTTGAGAGCGGGAATCATTGAGAAAACCCTTTTCTGCTCGCCGAATTTAAGATTCGTCTGGAAGCCGACAAGATTATACATCGTGCCTGCCTTGTTTTCCTTACGCAGCTGAAGATTTGCCCATGGTCTGTGACCCGTTTTCGGGTTAACAAGACCTGCAGGCTTCATGGGGCCGAAACGGATTGTATCGTGCCCTCTTGACGCCATAACCTCAATGGGCATGCAGCCCTCATACACACCCTTGCGTTTATCGAATTCATGGGTGGGAGCGCTCTCGGCATTGATGAGTGCCTCATAGAATGCTTCATATTCCTCTTTGTTCATCGGGCAGTTGATATAATCATCAGGCTCGCCTCTGTCATATCTCGACTGCATAAAAGCATTTTCGAGGTCGATGCTTTCTGCCGTAACAATCGGTGCGGCTGCATCAAAAAAGCTTAAGTTGCCGCCGCAAAGCTCTTTGATTTTTTCGGAAAGAGCTTCCGATGCAAGCGGACCTGCGGCAATTATAACGTTGCCGTCAGGAATTTCGGTAACCTCTTCCCTGATAACGGTTATTTCTTTTCGGGAAAGGATTTTTTCGGTTACGAGTGCCGAAAATTTATCTCTGTCAACGGCAAGCGCACCGCCTGCAGGCACTGCCGTTGCTTTGGCGCATTCAACGCAGAGCGAGCCCATGAGCTCCATTTCAGCCTTGAGCATTCCTGCTGCACAGCCAAGGCGCATAGCCTTGAAGGAGTTTGAACAAACAAGCTCTGCGAAGCCTTCGTTTGAATGAGCGGGAGAGAATCTGACGGGCTTCATTTCATAAAGCTCAAC
>JAZNPG010000124.1:0-7700 GCA_045589555.1 Acutalibacteraceae bacterium | reverse complement strand
TGAGTCTGTATTCGCAGCCTGAAACAGCGTTGATTTCGATTGATGTTGTTGAAATTTTCTTGGGAACGGGTGCTGCGGGAGCGTTCTGGGACTTGAGCATTGTAACGGCGAATGCGTTTGTTGCGTCGTTTGAAACGCCGTTTGCTGTGTAAGTGCCCTTAACGATGTATGTTTCGCCTGTTGTGGGGTTTAAGAAAGCGGTGTTGCCGTTATCGTCTTTATAACCCTTGAGAGTTTTGGTTGCATCTGATTTCTGTGTAGCTGTGAAAACGAGATCATATGTTACGTCTTCAACCGTAACTGATGCTTTTTTTACTAAAATAACGCCTTCAGCTTTATCAACGTAGCAGTTGCTGCTGTTTAGAGTATAAAGATCTGCGGCGGATGCTGTTACAGCCATGCCTGTGCAAAGCATAAGCACTGCCATGACAAGTGACAAAATTCTTTTTGTGAGTTTCATTGTTATGCCTCCGTTTTATTTTTTTGCTTATTCAGCAGTTATTTGGATTATAACACATGATTTCACAAAATGGAATAGCTATTTTTTAATAATTTATTAAATTTTATGAGTTTTTACCTTAATTATCCTGTAAAACCGCTGTCTATTGACATTTTTTTGCGTTTCAATTATATTAAATCCGAGGTGAAAATGATGAACAGAGCAGATAAAGCAAAAGGTCTTTTTGAGGGCGGATGCAATTGCTGTCAGGCGGTTTTCTGCGCTTTCCTTGATGAAACGAATCTTTCTCAAGAGGATGCGATGCGTCTTTCCGCAGGTTTCGGCGGCGGAATGGGCAGACTGCGTGAGGTCTGCGGTGCGGTAAGCGGCATGACGATGGCGATTTCAAACAAATTCGCTTCAACCGACCCGAACGACCATGAAAAGAAAAAGGAATTATATGCGCTCATTCAGAAGGCGGCGGGGGAATTCAGAGAGGAAAACGGCTCGATAATCTGCCGTGAGCTTCTCGGTCTTTCCGAGAAAAATTCCGCACCCGTCCCCGAAGAAAGAACAAAGGAATATTATAAAAAACGCCCTTGCTCCGAGCTGGTGCATTGCGCTGCGAAAATTGCAGAGAAAATTATCGCCGAAGAATAAATTAACACTTGTATCATTGAAAAATATATGCTACTATATATAGCGTAACTTTATTACTTAGGAGTGATTGTTCATGAAGCTGCCCGTAGCGGTTCAGCTCTATTCAGTCAGAGATGACATGGAAAAAGATTTTTACGGCACTATCCGTAAAATGAAGGAATTCGGTTATGACGGCGTTGAGTTCGCGGGTCTTTTCGGTCAGAATCCCGAAGAAATCAAGGCATTCTGCGAAGAAATCGGCATAGTTCCCATTTCAGCTCACGTTCCTTATTACGATATGCTTGAAAACCCCGAAACCGTTCTTGCAGACTATAAGGAAATCGGCTGCAAATACGTTGTTGTTCCTTATCTCACCGAGGAATGCAGACCCGGAACGGACGGCTTTGCCGCAACTGTTGAAGGAATCCGCAAAATCGGTGAAGCTGCAAAAGCTCTCGGACTTCAGCTTCTTTATCATAACCACGATTTCGAGTTTGTTAAAATCGGCGAAGAATATGCTCTTGACGTTCTTTATTCAAGCGTTCCCGAGGACCTTCTCAAAACAGAAATCGACACCTGCTGGGTAAACGTTGCAGGCGTTGTTCCTTCGGAATATATTGAAAAATACAGCGGCCGTTCACCTGTCGTTCATCTCAAGGATTTCAAGAGAAGCGGCGAAAAACTCGGCAAGCTCTATGACCTTATCGGCATTGACGATGAGGGCGGTGAGCAGGAAGAAGAGGATTCATTCTCCTTTATGCCCGTCGGCTACGGCGTTCAGGATATCCCCGCAATCCTTGCCGCTTGCGAAGAGGCAGGCGCAGAATGGGTTGTTGTTGAACAGGATAACCCCGCAAAGAACGATACTCCCGAAAACTCCGTAAAACTCAGCAGAGAATATCTCAAAACACTTAATTGGTAATCAATTACATAAAAAGCGAGGTAAGTATTATGTCAAACATTCTTGATAAGTTCAAGGAAGCTCCCGCAGAAGAAAAAGTAAGAGACATGAGCAAAAAGCTTAAGGTCGGTATCATCGGTACGGGCTGGATTGCAGAAGCTCACGTTAAGGCATATCAGAAATGCCCCGACGTTGAAATCGTTGCAGCAGCAGACCTTGTTCCCGGTAAAGCGGAAGCATTCTGCGAAAGATACGGCGTTGAAGGCGACGTTAAATTCTTCCCGAGCCATAAGGAACTCATCGATGCAGGCATCTGCGACGCAGTAAGCGTTTGCACATATAACGCAACTCACGCAGAATGCACAATCTATGCTCTCGAACACGGCATGAGCGTTCTTCTTGAAAAGCCCATGTGCGTTACTCTTGAAGAAGCTGTTGCAATCTGCAAGGCTGAAAAGGCTAACAAGGGCGTTCTTTCAATCGGCTTCCAGCCCAGATTTGATGAGAACATGAAGATGCTCAAGAAGGTTGTTCAGTCAGGCGAACTCGGTAAGATTTATTATATCCAGACGGGCGGCGGCAGACGCAGAGGCATCCCCACCCCCTTCGGCACTTCCTTTATCCAGAAGGATACTGCAGGCATCGGCGCTCTCGGCGATATCGGTTGCTACTCCCTCGATATGGTTCTCAACTCAATCGGCTATCCCAAGCCCCTCACAGTTTCGGGCTACAAGTCTGATTTCTTCGGAAAGAGCCCCGATTATGAACACCACGATGTTTTCGGCGTTGACGATTTCGCCGCAGCATTTGTTCGCCTTGAAGGCGGCATCATCCTCGATTTCAGAATCGCATGGGCAATGAACCTTGACACTCCCGGTGACACAATCATCATGGGCACAAAGGGTTCGGTAAGAGTTCCCTCAACAGAATGCTGGAACGGCTCAATCGGCGGTCCTCTCGTAATTTATCATGAAATCGCAGGCGAGCAGATTGAAACTCATATTCCCATGAAGGATAACGATGTTGACTGCTTCGATGTTAAAATCCGTTCATTCATTGACGCAGTTAAGGATGGCGGCGAAGCTCCCGTTCCCTGCAGCCAGATTCTTTATAATCAGGCTATCATCGACGGTATCTCCCGTTCCGCAGAGCTCGGCAGAGAAATCGAAATCGAAATTCCCGAAATCTGAAAAACATAACAGCAAAGCCGACGGTTTTCCCGTCGGCTTTTTCACTTTTACTGATTGCATTATTATACAGATTATGATAATATTATACAAGTCACATTATTTGAGGAGTTGTTTTTATGTTTTGCAAAAGATGCGGTTCACAGCTTGAGGCAAACGATGCTTTCTGCCCCGACTGCGGTGCAGCCATTGTCAGCAATGATTTTCAAACGGTTGCCGCACCCCGTGACGGTGTAACCATGCGTGCGGATTATTATGAAGAGCCTACCGTTATGGCAGACAGCGGAGAAACCCAGCTGCTTTATGACTACGAAAAAACCGTTGCCGCTCCCGGATTATACTCTTCTGCAGGCGCAAACTACGGCACGGGAAATCCCGTTCCGCCTCAGCCGCAGCAAAACCCGTATGCCGATTTTCAGCCCAACTATCCTGCTCCGCCCGCTCCCCTTGCTACTGCAGCACCAAAAAAGAAATCATCCCTGCCGATTATAATTGCGGCTTTTGCGGTGGTTATAGCCGTTGCGGTTGCAGCATTTATATTCAAGGATGATATTATCGGCATTTTTGAAAAAGATACAACCGCATCTTCATCCGATGAAAAAGACGAAGAAAGCATTTACAACGAAGCCGAAACCACACAAGGATATGTTTTTGATTCGCCTTTTGTTACCGTTCCGCACAGTGAAACAACTCCCGATTATCAGAATGCCGTAACGGCACAAGTGTCTGAAATACCTACTGTAATACAGCCCGTTATAACCAATCCTCCGATAACTCAGGCGCCTGCCACGCAGGCTCCCACCCAACCTCAGGGTAACCCGATAAGCGGGCTTAACTCAAGCGACCCCTATTATGTTGCGAATTTCTATGAAACTGCTCTCAAAAAAACAAATTCGGTAACCGCTCAGCGCTCATTTCTCCTCAACGGCATAAGTTCAGGCAACAGCGACACGGATTATCTTATTGATACCGCAACAATACTTATTGAAGGTCTTCTGTCAGATTATTCAACAACAGTTTACAGCATTCCCGGCTCGGGTTCGGGTGCACTTCAGTCCTCGGATATAGAAAGCTGCTACGCCTATTCCGAAAACGGCTATACATATGTTTATATTCAGCTCAAAGAGCAGAGCGACGGTCCCGAGGCAGACCCGAACACTGCAGGCCCCGTTTCAAGAGGAATCGGTACTCTCGGCGGAATCGACAGAATTGCAAATCTTCTCGGTGCCGAAATTTCTTCGGGCAAAAGCTCCGCAACTCTTTCCTATTCTGATGCGTATATCGAATGCGTAATCGATGAAAGCACAGGCAAAATCATAAGCGGCGAATGGCACTATACCGCAGATGTTTATATCGGATATATCAGCGGCACAATTATGGGATATACAGCTTCCCTCGATGATGTCAGCGCTTCGGTTGATTACACAGTATCATTCTGAAATCAGAGGTCTTAATATATGATCGAGAAAAATAATGAACAAATAACGTCAGGCTCTGCCCCCAAAAAGAATCCCGCAATGCCCGTTATGATCGGTGTGCTTGCCGTGCTTCTGGTTGCAGCCGTTGCCGCTTTCATTTTCAAAGAAGAAATAGTCGGCTCTCCTGATAAGGATACATCAGCATCAACAGCAACTCTGAGCAGCAGCATAAGCGGAGTATTCCCTTCGGGCAGCAACGGCGAAGCCTTCATTTCAGAATCTGTTGAAGAAACCGGCATTTCATCTGACACGGAAACGGCAGAAACAGAAAAAGCCACCCAAGCTCCCGTAACGAAACCTCAGGAGCAAGTTGCAACAGAGGCCGTAACAACCGCCGCAACCAAGCCCTCTGTTGTTACCAAACCCGCTGCTGAAACTTCCGCCGTAAAAACAGAGCACAAGGATGAACTTCCTCAGACAAAAGAGGAAATCGTTGCATATTTCAACACCTCAATAAACAACGCAAAAGCAAACTCAAAAAGCATAACATCAAATTACAAAACCAATTCCGTTATAGGGGCAATCAACGGGCCGGCAGAAACAATTAATCTTGTTGTATCAATCGCAGAAGGCGTCATAAAATCCCTGGGCGGAGAAAAATCGCAGGTCAATGTAACCTGGACTTCTGCTGCCGATAAAAACGCAAATTTCCCTGTTGCAGGAGAAGCATGGGCAAGCAAGCTCACAGCTTCCGATGTTAAAAGTGCACGCATTGTTGAAAATAACGGTAAAATCATTATTACAATCACCACCGTTGCAGACAACAAATCCGATAATCCCGTTCCGAATCACGCTTCCAAGGTGTTCAATGTTCTTTCTCCCGATGAAATCAGCATTCCCGAAAACTGCTATCCTTCAGGCACAATAGAGCTCACGGTTGATGCTGCCACAGGCAATGCTACACACGCCAACTATACAATGTACTGGACTTTCTTTATTTATTTAAACGAGCATGAGCACGTCATTCCTTTTGTTTCTGAAAGCGATTATACAATCAACTGGTAAACAACAATTGAATTCACGGCTCAAAAGGAACACAGAATAACTGTTCCGAACCCCATATTGTAAATTAAAACGGCTCGCAAAGGTTGAATCCTCTGCAAGCCGTTTTCGCCGTTCAGTTGCTTTTATTATTCACTTATACCTTATATTCGAATGTCTGCTCTTTCTGCAGAACTTCAAGATATCTGCGGCACTCCGCCTTTGCCTTTTCAAGGTCAAGGTCGAGGTAGTTTCCGCATTCCTTTCTGGTGTTGCCGAAAACCTCTCCGTCATATGCAATTATATTGGCAAGAATCTTCTTTGTTATCTCAAGCACCTTTGCGTTGTCAGCATTTCTCACAAGCAGATAAAAACCCGTGCGGCAGCCCATGGGACCGAAATAAATAACATCATCCTTTATTTCGGAATTTCTCACAAATGTTGCAAACATATGCTCCACCGTGTGGGCGGTTGTTGTGTCCATAAAATCGCCGCCGTTGGGGATTCTTGTTCTCATATCATAGGTTGTGATGTCGCCGTCAATGCGTGAAACATAAATGCCCTCTGTGAGAAGGTCATGGTCAACCGTAAAGCTTGTTATTCTGTTCATTTCTGTTCTCCTTTTATCAATTCATATCCGCCCGATATAAGCATTTCTGCAAGCTCTTTTTCGTTACGGATTCTTTTTTCTGTTATTATTCCGCCGAGGCACGCCGTTTCGGGAGTATGCGTATCGCCGCCCGAAACATTTATCAGACCGCTGAATTTCTTGGCATGCTCATGCGCTTCAAGGTTATTTTTTTCGGTGTTATCAGCATTGTAGATTTCAAAGCCGTCAACAAACTCAATCGGCAGAGCCTGCGGCTGCGGAATATACGGCTGCTCTCTGAATGGGTGCGCCTGAATGCAAAGTGCACCGCAGGATTTCAATGTTTTATACCAGATTTCAATGCTTCTTTCGGAAAGCTCGGGATGAGCATAAAGCATTTCGGGTGTTACTCCGTAGCAGAGAATCTCCAGCCCCTTGCCGACATGCTCCTCTATGCCGAAAATTACATCAAGCCCGTATTTTTCGCCGCACCTTTTCAGCTCAAGATAATCAATCTCATATTGCCTCACAAACTCAGCCCACGGCAGGCGGCGGTCAATCCCCGTGTTTCCGTGAATGAAATGATTTGTTATCACACAGCCGCTGAATCCGCCCTTATAAAGACTTTCCGCAAGCTCCTCCGGATACATCTCCGAGCAGGCGCTGCAGGGCAGAGTATGCGAATGCATCTGATATTTATATTTATTCATTCCAAACCTCTTTTCGATTTTATATCCTTCCGTGATGAATTCACACCGACTGTGTAGGGCGGGATACCCTCATCCCACCGCTGAATCAATCAATATTTTCGGCGGCTTGTTGGCAAGCCGCCCTACCGATATACTGTTTTTATCTTTGATACCGAAATTATACTCCCCAATTATCTTTTTTTCAAGGGAAACCGCCCGATATGTTAATTGTTACTAAAAACATTTTGGAAAATTAGTATATATTTTCTTAAAAATATATGGAAATTTAATTTTTCCTATGATATAATCATTGATGGATTATTCTGCCTTGCGGCGGATAAATCACCCAACAATGTTAATAATTATTTATGGAGGTAGATACCCATGTACAAGTATGTTTATTTGTTCTCCGAAGGTAACGCAGATATGCGTGAAATCCTCGGCGGCAAAGGCGCAAACCTTGCAGAAATGACAAAGATCGGTCTCCCCGTTCCCCAGGGCTTCACAATTTCAACAGAAGCTTGCACAAAGTACTATGAGGACGGCAGAAAGATCAACGATGAAATCCAGGCTCAGATCATGGAATACATCGTTAAGATGGAAGAAATCACAGGCAAAAAGTTCGGCGACAAAGAGAATCCCCTCCTTGTTTCCGTTCGTTCAGGTGCTCGCGCTTCCATGCCCGGCATGATGGACACAATCCTTAACCTCGGTCTCAACGAAGAAGTTGTTGACGCTATCTCCGCAAAGAGCGGCAACCCCCGTTGGGCTTGGGACTGCTACAGAAGATTCATTCA
>JAZNPG010000123.1:0-7925 GCA_045589555.1 Acutalibacteraceae bacterium | reverse complement strand
TAGGCATAGCCGCGGTCTATTTCGAGCTTGAGGAAAGCAAGTCCGCCCGAGCCCGAGGGAGCGGCAAGCTTAAGCTTGCTTTCGCCTCTGTCAGGGTTGTTTTTAACAGGCGCAACTGTTGCTGCCTCTTTCATTCCCGAGCCGTTGGCTGCCGTGGTTGTTGCTGTTTCGGGATTTTTTCCTGCGCAGGAAGCAAAGGAAAGCGCCATCATCACACACGCAAGTGCAAGCGCAACAATTCTTTTATATTTTTTCATAATGAAACCTCTTTTCGTTTTAAGTAATCCCCCGTCGGATATATTATATTATTGTATATTTTACCCCGAACGCAGGCTAATGTCAAGCAAACAGCAAATCGTTATAAAAAATTTAAAGATCGGCGTACAATCTTGCACATGCTTTTGCTCTTGACTTTTTTTAATATTATTTATATCATTAATTACAGTTAACTTAAGTTACCAGAAAGGAGATTTATATGTCAGCTCCTCTTGCAGACAGACTCCGTCCCAAAACGATTGACGATATTATCGGTCAGCCCCACCTTTTAGGCGAGGGCAAGCCGCTGCGCAACATAATAAAATCGGGCGAGCTGCCCAACATGGTGTTTTACGGTCCGCCCGGTGTTGGCAAAACGACGCTCGCAAGCATCATTGCAAAAACAACCGACCGCCACCTCGTCAAGCTCAACGGCACAACCGCAGGCACGGCAGACATCAAAGAGGTTGTTGCAAAGCTTGACACCTTCCTTGCGCCCAACGGCATTCTGCTCTACCTTGATGAAATCCAGTATTTCAATAAAAAGCAGCAGCAGACTTTGCTTGAATATATCGAAAACGGAGCGATAACGCTTATCGCCTCAACAACAGAAAATCCGTATTTCTATGTTTACAGCGCAATTTTAAGCCGCTCAACTGTTTTTGAATTCAAAAGCGTTACCCCTGCCGAGGCTGAAAAAGCGGTGCGCCGCGGCTTTGATTTCATGGCGGATGACAGAAAAGAAAGCTACGAGATTGAAAACGGAGTTTTCAGCCACATTGCAACCGCCTGCGCAGGCGATGTGCGCAAGGCAATCAACAGCGTTGAGCTTTGCGTGCTCTCTGCAGGCGAAGAAAACGGGGTTAAAAAAATCACTCTCGAAAGCGCAAAATCTCTTACACAGAAAAGTGCAATGCGCTATGACAAAGACGGCGACGAGCACTATGATATCATTTCTGCCTATCAGAAGTCGATGAGAGGCTCCGACCCCGATGCAGCGGTGCATTATCTTGCGAGATTGCTTGAAGCGGGCGACCTCATTTCCGCCTGCCGCAGATTGCTCGTTTGCGCCTGCGAGGATGTAGGGCTTGCATATCCGCAGATAATTCCCATTGTCAAGGCTGCGGTTGATTCGGCAATGATGCTCGGTCTGCCCGAAGCGAGAATTCCGCTTGCCGATGCGGTTATCCTTGTTGCAACAAGCCCGAAATCAAACTCTGCTTATAATGCAATCAACACGGCAATGAGCGATGTTTCCGCAGGCAGAACGGGACCCGTGCCCCGTCAGCTGCAGAATATGCATTATGACGGCGAGGATAACCCGAACAAGGGTCAGTTTTATAAATACGCCCATGATTTTGAGCATCATTGGGTTAACCAGCAGTATCTGCCCGATGCCATCAAAAACCGCCGCTACTATGATTTCGGCGATAACAAAAACGAGCAGGCGGCAAGAGATTACTGGGCAAGGATAAAGAAGAAATAGAAAGTTAGGGTGCAGTCAAATGACTGCACCCTATAATTCATGCCTTATCAAAATCCGCAGCTGTCTATAATCAAATAGCAAAATCCTTGTATTATAAAGAAACCGATATTAATTAACACCATTTTTCCATTACGAACCGTGCATCGACCTGCTAAATCTAAAGCCTTGAAAAACAGCCACGAAATAATCATTATTGATAACAAGAAAATAAACACCAGCAATATATCAATAACGAATCCACCTATACCCATTTCAGAAATGTTGGATGCAAGGCTGCCCAACGCGGCAACAGGTGAAAGGATAGCCAGCGTTCCGTTAAGAAGCCATGTCAGTACCATACGGTTTTCACTCCACATGCCTGGAAAAATCTTTTTTAAACAAACTGACCATTCAGTACCGAAGCTTCTCATTTTTTGAATATAACTGATAAAATTATACACATAGTAAATAACCAGACCAATTATCAGTAAGCCAATAAGATAAGGATAAACCTCTTCAAGCCGTTCAGCTAAAAAATCAGATATAGCCTTTACTGATCCTCCGGCAAGAATTGCGCCAAAGATTATCGCAACCAAAATTGCCGCTCCGTCAATAACAAAAAAATATATCATTATAATCTACCCTTATATCAGCTGTTCTTGACTTCATTGATTGTATCGATTGCAAAATCAGAAATCATCTTTCCAATTTTGAAAGGTGCCACTATTACACCTATCATAGCAGATAACATAAATTTAACAATAAAATAAATTACCCAACCCATAAAATTCATCCACAAAAATATCTGCGGTGTTATTCTGTTAAGAGCTTTCCAACCGAAATATGCACAGCCTGCAATAAGCACAACAACCAACGCTTCAATCCCCGATTGGATGCCAACAATAAACAAAGCATAAATAATCGCAGCAAAAATTGCTGTAATCACCCATTTGCCTATCATCGAACCAAGAAAACCCAAAACACTTTTTTTGAAATCCATTCTAATCTCCTCCAGATGTTTTTAAAACATATTTCAAACTGTTTCGCATAAGAAAACTGTTGTTACAAATAATTATGCCATAAATTCTGCCAAATGTCAATGGCAGAATTTATGGCATTTATAATTTTATTGAGGTGATTTAGAATGAAATATATACGGATAAAAAATTTAAGAGAGGATAACGATTGGACTCAACAGCAAATTGCAGATATGCTTTTTATCAACAGAAGAACTTACGCCGCATATGAAAACGGAATAAATTCCATGACTCCTGAAACTCTTACTAAAATCGCAGACATTTACGGTACAAGCGTTGATTTTCTGCTTGGCAGAACCGATATTTTTGAACCTTATCCCAAATCAACACACAATCCGATATAAAACACGTGTAACAAAATCGCTCGGGCGATTCGTGAATCGCCCCTACAAAACTTACCGTTAACTAATTTACTCTCACCATTCATTATTCACTAAAAAGCGTACCGCTGTCAGGCGATACGCTTTTTGTTATACTGTCACATCTTCAAGTTTTGCTCCGATGAAATCTGCAAGCTTCTGCGGCTCAATGCCGAGCATTGCTCCCCTGACTCCTGCGCTGACGTAGATTATATCAAACAGGCAGGCGGTTTCGTCAATCACGGTGGGGAACTGCTTCTTCATCCCTATCGGTGAGCAGCCGCCCCTGATATAGCCCGTTGTTTTCAGCAAATCTTTAACATGGAGCATCTCAACCTTTTTTTCGCCGAAAACCTTTGCCGTTTTCTTCAGGTCAAGCTCATCGCAGGCAGGAATACAGCAAACGCCGAAGCCGTTTTTTTCACCGCTGAAAACAAGGGTTTTGAAAACCTGCGAATGGTCCTTGCCCGTTTTTCTTGCCGTGCTTTCGCCCGAAAGGTCGCTTTCGTCAACCTCATATTCAAGCAAATCATAGGGAATTTTTGCCGCCTCAAGCAGGCGCATTACATTGGTTTTATTCATTATATCACTTACTTTTGGGAAATTCTGAATCCGAAGCTGTATACCTTGCCGCCCTTAAGCTTATAGGGCTTGTGGAGATAAGCACAGCCCGGCATATCGCCGCCAACGCCTCTCATTGCGGCATCAAGGCAAAGAGTTATGCAGTTATCCTTTTCAAGCTCAAACAGATGCTTTGCTCTGTCAAGCTTTTCGGGGTTATAATATCCGAGGTTGAAGCCGAAGGGAATATCCATCGCATCAATAACGATTCCGAAGCCCGAATCATCGCTGATGCAAAGGCTTCTTACATCGGTGCGGTGACCGTTTTCCTGCGGTCTCATATATCTGTGCTCAAGCTCGGCAACGCTCATTGCATGGCGGGCAATTTTTGCGCCCGTTTTGCGGTCGCAATATGTTTCGTGAGGACCTCTGCCATACCATTCAACATTATCAAGAGTGCTCTTGATTCCCACTCTCACGCCAACCTTAAGCATGGGCAGAGCAAGTCCGATTGCCTTGTGCTTAACGGTAACCTCGCCTGCAGGCGAGAAAAGATAAACCGTTGAAACGCCTGCAACAAACGGTGCAGCCCAGTTAACCTTAACCTCAACGCCTGCGGGAGTTGAGCTTACCTTGACGGAGCAGGCAACAGTCTGAGCGGTTGACCTCTTCCACTGATAAATCGGGTGAATTCCGCTCAGGAAGGGTACAAAATTGAGATATCCTCTGTCATTATCGGTAGGCGCTCTGAAAAAGTCGGGGCGAAGAGGTGAATTTTCTTCAATGATTTCCTTTTCGCCGTATTTGAGAGAAGCGAGTGCGCCGCCTCTGATTTCGGCAGAAAAATTCTCGCCCTTGATTTTTACTGTTGAGCCGCTCTGTGCATACTTAACCTCACCGCATGCAGGTCTGCGCTTTGCAGCAACAGCTTCACGCAGCACAAGCTGACCGAAGTTATGCTCAAAGCCAGCCTTTGCCCAGAGCTTATCAACCTTAAGCACAAACGATACTGTGAGAATCACTTCGCCCTCAGGGTAATCCGAAAGGCTTACGGGAAGCTGAATTTCTTTTTCGGTAAGGGGCTCAATAATTTCTTCTGCAACGCCGCTCTTAACCTCGTTGCCGTCAACAGCGAGTGACCACTCAAATCTGTAATCCTTGGTTGAAATAAAGAGGTTTTTGTTCTTTATAATAATCCTGCCGTTTCTGCAGTCGCAGTCAACAAGTTCAAGGTTGGAATAAACCTTTTTAACCTCATAATATGAGGGCTGCGGCATTCTGTCGGCAGTAATAATACCGTTTGCGCAAAAATAGAAGCTTGTGTTGCCCTCGTCAAAGTCGCCGCCGTAGAGCCATTTTTCCTTTCCGTCCTCTACCTTGCGAAGTGACTGATCAACGTAGTCCCAGATAAAGCCGCCGCACATATGCTCATAATTCTCAAAATCGTCAACATATTCCTTGAAATTGCCCAGACTGTTTTCCATTGCATGGGCAAACTCGCAGTACATAACGGGATGTGTTTCATAAATCTCTGCAGGCACAGGCTTGTTATCTGCAGCGAGAGCATTCGCAACGTTATCATAGAGCGTGGGGGTAAGAGCAATTTTGTTGCGCATCTTTGCAACAACGCTCTCAACGGGATACATTCTGCTTATAAAATCGCTCTTTCTGAAATCAAAATCGCCCTCATAATGGATGGGTCTTGTTTTATCGAGGGCCAGGATAGCGTTCTTTTCATGAACAAAGTTTTCGCCGTCACCCGCCTCGTTGCCAAGCGACCAGAAGCAAACGCAGGCATGGCTTCTGTCACGCAGAACCATTCTCTCCGCTCTGTCCTCAACAGCTTCCTTGAATTCGGGGTTATCGCCGGGGCAATTCTTGCGGCGAACACCGTGGGTTTCAACATCAGCCTCATCCATAACGTAGAAGCCGAGCTCGTCGCACACTTCATAAAAAATTTCGGCATTGGGATAATGGCTTGTTCTGATAGCGTTTATGTTAGCCTGCTTCATCAGGTGAAGATCCTGATAATATCTCTCAAGCGGAACAGCCCAGCCGTTATCGGGGTCAAAATCATGGCGGTTAACGCCCTTGATGATAACTCTTTTGCCGTTCATATAGAGCACGTTGCCCTTGATTTCCATTTTGCGGAATCCGATGCGCACGCACTTTGCCGAAAGCACCTTTCTGCCCTGCTTGAGAACGATAACCAGCTTGTAGAGATTGGGTTCTTCTGCAGACCACTGCTTTGCCTTTTTTTCGATATGATTGAAATTGAGAACCGTTTTGCCTGCGTCGGCGGTAACCTTTTCGCTTGCAAGCTTTTTCTGCTTGCCGCCGTCAACAAGAATCGCCTCAACCGTACAGTTAACGGGCTCTGATTTATAGTTTTTCAGCGTTACCTCAAGGTCGAGAACGCCGTTTTCATAGTTTTCATCAAGAGAAGTGTTTGCAAAGAAATCTCTGATGCAGAGCTCTTCCTCAGCATAAACAAAAACCTCTCTGTAAATGCCCGAAAGGAACTACATATCCTGATCCTCAAGATATGTGCCGTCGGTATAGCGGTAAACCTCAACGGTAATCTGATTCTCACCGATGACCGCACAGTCTGTGATATCAAACTCGGCAGGAGTCATTGAGCCCTGCGAATATCCGACCTTTTTATTGTTGATATAAAGGAAAAATCCTGCTTTTACCGCACCGAACTGAATGAAAATTCTTTTGCCCGCAAAGGATTCGGGAATGGTAAATCTTCGGCGGTAAACGCCGATTTCGTTTAAATCATGGTTGATTTTGGGAAGCTCGTTCTTTGAATTTGAAAGAGCCTTGGGATATGAATTGCAAAGATAAATCGGCTTACCGTAGCCCTTGAGCTGCCATACGGAAGGCACCTCGATATCATCCCATGCGGAATCGTCATAGCCATCAGCATAATAATCGGTGCGGAGATTATCAACACCCTGCTGCCAATAAAATTTCCATGTGCCGTTGAGGCTCAGGCGCAGCGGTGCATCGCCGCCCTCAATTGCAGCCTTTGCGCTCGGATAAGGCAGAGCCGTGTTATGCCCATCCTCTTTATTCTCTTTAATGATGTAAGGATTTTCCCAATATTTAAGCTCCGTCATATTCATCGTCCTTTCATAATGGCGTTTATTTAACCAATTATATAATAACCTAAAAAACAGATTTTGTAAACAACAAAAAATCCCCCGTTCTCATTTTGAGAACAGGGGATGATTTTCATAAATTATTTTGCTGCCTCTTCAACTGCAACAGCGCAAGCAACGGTAGCACCAACCATGGGGTTGTTACCCATACCGATAAGACCCATCATTTCAACGTGAGCGGGAACTGATGATGAACCTGCAAACTGTGCGTCGGAGTGCATACGGCCCATTGTATCTGTCATACCGTAGGAAGCAGGACCTGCTGCCATGTTATCGGGATGAAGAGTACGGCCTGTGCCGCCGCCTGAAGCAACTGAGAAATAGTTTACGCCGTTTTCAACGCACCATTTCTTATATGTGCCTGCAACGGGATGCTGGAATCTTGTGGGGTTGGTTGAGTTACCTGTGATGGAAACGCCAACGTTTTCAAGCTTCATGATAGCAACGCCTTCGGGAACATTATCAGCACCGTAGCACTTAACGTCTGCTCTGGGGCCGTTTGAATATGCCTTTTCTTCAACAACCTTAACTGTTTCTGAATAGGGATCAAACTCTGTCTTGCAGTAGGTGAAGCCATTGATTCTTGAAATAATCTTTGCGGCATCCTTGCCTAAACCGTTAAGAACAACACGGAGTGGTTCTTTACGAGCTTTATTAGCACTTCTTGCCAAGCCGATAGCACCTTCAGCAGCAGCGAAGGATTCGTGACCAGCCAAGAATGCAAAGCATTTGGTTTCCTCACGGAGAAGCATAGCGCCCAAATTACCGTGACCAAGACCAACCTTACGGTCATCAGCAACAGAACCGGGGATGCAGAAAGACTGGAGATCAACACCGATTTTTTCAGCAGCCTCAGCAGCAGACTTAACCTCGTCCTTAATAGCGATAGCGCAGCCTACAACGTAAGCCCAAGCAGCATTTTCAAAGCAGATAGGCTGAATTCCCTTTACGATATTGTAAGCGTCAACGCCAGCTTTATCGCAGATTTCCTTAGCCTCTTCAATGGAAGAAATGCCGTGCTTTTTAAGCTCTGCGTTTATTTGATTTATTCTTCTATCATAACTTTCAAATAATGCCATTG
>JAZNPG010000122.1:0-18266 GCA_045589555.1 Acutalibacteraceae bacterium | reverse complement strand
AAAATTATCGCCTTCTATTTCAACCCATGTGCTTCCCGGCTTCACGTCATCATACCAATCCGCATATGCCCCTGTTGCAAAGCAACCGAGCAGCGCCAGAAAGCACAGCAGTTTAGCTGCGATTTCTTTTAAATTCATTTTATTATTCCTTTACTCTAAAAAATATCGTTGATTTCACTCCATGCCTTAGGCACATAGAGGTCCTCGAAAACTCTTACGGCATATCTGTCAGTCATACCTGCAATAAAATCGCAGGCTGCAACGCCGATTCCGTCACGCGCAGCTATCTCTTTGAACTGCGCAGGAAGATTCTCTTCTTTTTTAGCAAAGTGATAGTAAAGACGCTGAACAAGCTCAACCGCCTTTTTCTCTTCGCTTTTGCAGGCAGGGTTTGTATAAACCTTTGCAAACATAAAGCTGTGGAGCTCGTCAAACGCCTGCTGAATGCCCGCATCGAGCCTGATATCGTCAACACTGTTATTTATACAGCTTAAAACAAGCGTATTAATTCTTGCGCTTTTTGATGTGCCGAGCACATGGCGGATTGCAAGAGGAATATCATCCTCGCTCATGATTCCCGCAACGGTAGCATCATCAATATCGTGATTAATATAAGCAATTCTGTCCGCAAGACGAACAATTCTGCCCTCAAGGGTTGCCGCCTGCTCACCGTTGGTATGGCGTTCGATGCCGTTTCGCACCTCGAAGGTAAGGTTAAGACCCTTTCCGCCCTTTTCAAGGTAATCAACAACTCTCAGACTCTGCGCATAGTGCCTGAATCCGCCGGGGCAAACATCGTTGAGAGCTCTCTCACCTGCATGACCGAAGGGTGTATGACCCAGATCGTGACCCAGAGCAATTGCCTCGGTAAGATCGCAGTTGAGGTTCATCGCGCCTGCAATTGTTCTTGCGATCTGCGAAACCTCAAGGGTATGTGTAAGCCTTGTGCGGTAATGGTCACCCTCGGGAGAGAGGAAAACCTGCGTTTTATGCTTAAGTCTTCTGAACGAGCTGCAATGGATGATTCTGTCCCTGTCACGCTGAAAAGCCGTTCTCACAGGGCACTCCTCTTCAGGAACAAGCCTGCCCTTGCTTTCACTCGCAAGAGCTGCTCTCGGAGAAAGAGTTTCTTTTTCTCTTAAACAGGCTGCTTCTCTGATAGTATTCATCATTTTCACCCCTTCAATAACTATATACGAACAAAACCGCTCAATTCCTGCTTTTATTTTGTGAACAAATTGTAAACATTTGACTTTTTGATGGTTTGGAGTAGGGGACAGGTATCATCCGCCCGAATAATCGTGAGGATTCTGCGGAGTGAATAATTTAATCGGTCACAGACGGAGCCTATCCTTAACTATTCACTTTTCGCCATTAACTCTTCATTTGCATTCAATCCATATCCGCAAAAAACTCGTCAATCTTTTCGGCTTTATATCTGCCGTTGCTCACATCGATGAGCTTTGCGTTGAAGCCGTCAATAATTTCAAGCGGCATTCTGAAAATCAGTGTAACGTTATCCTCAAAAATTGTATCTTCGATTATGCCGCCGTTTTCGGGCACAAGCGATGAAAGCTTGCCGTAAAAATAATAATCGCAGGTTACTTTCAGCCTGCCGCACATTGCACGGGTTACAATTCCGCCTGCGGCAACGGCAATTGAAGCCGAATGGGAATAAGCTCTCACCAGACCGCCTGCACCGAGCATAATTCCGCCGAAATAGCGGGTCACCACAACGGCGCAATCCGTTACACCTGTTTTTTCAAGCACATCAAGGGTGGGTATGCCTGCCGTGCCCTGAGGCTCGCCGTCATCCGAATACCTCTTGATGCCGCTTTCGCGCAGAATATAGGCATAAACATTGTGAGTTGCATCCCAATGCTTTTTGCTTACCTGCGCAATGAATTCAAGCGCTTCCTCCTGCGTTTTTACAGGCTTGATATGACCGATGAAGCGTGATTTTTTAACTATGTATTCATCTCTTGCCTCGGCTCTGATGGTTTTATAGCTGTTTTTATTCATTATAAAACTCCTGCACACAGAAAAGCAAAGCGGCGCACTGCTGCGCCGCTGAATTTGCTCTTATTTGTTGTTGTTAAGATTGAAACGCTTGTTGAAGCGATCAACACGTCCGCCGGTATCAACGAGCTTCTGCTTACCTGTATAGAACGGATGGCACTTTGAGCAGATATCAACACGAAGATTTTCTTTGGTTGAACCGGTTTCGATAACCTCACCGCATGCGCAGCGGATAGCGGTCTGTTTGTAATTGGGATGGATACCTTCCTTCATCGATGTTCACCTCTTTCGGATATACATAAACATAACACATGGATTTTATCATAAGAAATCCAAAAAAGCAAGTGTTTTTTTGAAATTTTTCTTTAAATGTTGTTTTTTAATGAAAAATAACAGTTATTAGTTCTGTGAAGCTTCCAATGCTTGTGCAACATCAGCAATAATATCGTCAACATGCTCTATGCCGACGGAGAGACGGATAAGGTCATCCGAAATGCCGCAGGCAATAAGCTCCTCGGAAGTAAGCTGGCGGTGAGTTGTGCTTGCAGGATGCAGGCAGCATGTTCTTGCATCGGCAACGTGAGTTGCGATTTCGGCAATTTTAAGGCTGTCCATGAATTTTGTTGCAGCTTCTCTGCCGCCCTTGATGCGGAACGAAATTACGCCGCTTGTGCCGTCGGGCATATATTTCTGAGCAAGCTCATAGCCCTTGCTGCCTTCCATACCGGGATAGGTAACCTCAACGGCATAACCGCTGTTTTTGATGTATTCGGCAACCTTTGATGCGTTATAGCAATGTCTTTCAACTCGGAGAGGAAGTGTTTCAAGACCGAGGTTAAGAAGGAATGCGTTGAAAGGCGAGGGAATTGAGCCGAGGTCACGCATAAGCTGAGCCGTTGCCTTCGTGATATATGCAAGCTTGCCGAAACGCTCCGTATAAGTGATGCCGTGATATGAATCGTCGGGTGTTGTAAGACCGGGGAATTTATCATTCTGAGTCCAGTCAAAATTACCGCTGTCAACAATTACGCCGCCAACGCTTGTTGCGTGGCCGTCCATATATTTGGTTGTAGAATGAATAACGATATCTGCGCCGAATTCAAAGGGACGGCAGTTAACGGGTGTGGGGAATGTGTTATCGATGATGAGCGGCACGCCGTGAGCGTGAGCAGCGTCGGCAAAGGTTGAAATATCAAGCACTTCGAGAGCAGGATTTGAAAGGCTTTCTGCAAAAACAGCCTTTGTATTGGGCTTGAAAGCAGCATCAAGCTCTTCTCTTGTTGCCTGAGGGCTGACGAAAGTGAAATCAATGCCGAGCTTTCTCATTGTAACATTGAAAAGATTGAATGTGCCGCCGTAGATTTTTGCAGAGCTGATAACATGGTCGCCTGCGGAAGCAATATTGAAAACAGAATAGAACGATGCAGCCTGACCCGACGAGGTAAGCATTGCGCCTACGCCGCCTTCAAGAGCAGCAATTTTGGCTGCAACGGCATCGTTTGTGGGATTCTGCAGGCGGGTATAGAAATAGCCCGATGCTTCAAGGTCAAAAAGCTTGCCCATTTCAACGCTTGAATCATACTTATAGGTTGTGCTCTGATAAATGGGAAGCTGACGGGGCTCGCCGTTTTCGGGAGCGTAGCCGCTTAAAATACATTTTGTGTTAATTTTATAATCCATAATTATTATACCTCCAGGAATTCTTTCATGAGTCCGGGACCGAAATCAACAAAATCGCCTGTTGCTTCGGCTGTTTTTTCGTTTATCGATTCAACGCCGCTGTCCTTTTCACCGTTTTTATGGTAAATCATAAAGGGCACGGGGTCGCTCGCATGCGTCTGAGTAACAATGGGTGTGGGATGGTCGGGCAGAATCATAACCTTATAATCCTCGCCGCAGCCGTTAAGATAATCAAGGATTATCGGAAGCACCTTTTCGTCAATCAGCTCGATTGCCCTGATTTTGTTTTCGGGCTCGTTTCTGTGACCGCATTCGTCGGGAGCCTCAATGTGAATATAAACAAGGTCAGCACCGTTTTTCCATTCCTCAACGGCAGCGTTTGCCTTGCCTTCAAAGTTTGTATCGATATATCCTGTTGCGCCCTCAACCTCAGGAGTGCCCATACCTGCACAGATGCCTATACCCTTGAGCAGGTCAACGGCAGAAACAACGCTGCCCTTGACGCCGTATGTCTGTTCAAAATTTGAAAGAGCAGGCTTGCTGCCTTCGCCCCAGAGCCAGATTGAGTTTGCGGGAGCTTTGCCCTCTGCAACTCTCTTCTGATTAACGGGATGGTCTTTAAGGAAGCTGTAGCTTTCTTTCATCATTGCAACAAGCTTTTCGGCATTGGGAGAATCGGAGAGATATGAGCCGATAACTCTGCCCGAAATATCATGGGGAGGAGTCATTTTGCCAAGCTGAGTTGTGCCGCCGTGATGAATCAGGCAATGGCGATAGCTGACGCCGCTGTAAAATGCAAATTCATCGTTGCCGAAATGCTCCTGAACGGTTTTTATGATTTCGGCTGCTTCTGCAGTTGAGATATCTCCTGCAGAATAATCGAGCATCGTTTTATCGTCATAGTTTTCTTCGTCGCTGAGAGTAACGATATTGCAGCGCAGAGCCACATCGTCATCAGCCATTTTAACACCGATGCTTACAGCTTCAAGGGGTGAGCGGCCCGTGTAGCAAACCTTGGGGTCATAACCGAGCACGCTGAGATTGGCAACATCGCTGCCGGGCTTAAGTCCGTCAGCAACCGTTCTCACAAGGCCTACCCTGCCCTTCTGAGCCATGGCATCAAAAAGAGGCTTCTTGGCAAGCTCCATCGGTGTTTTGCCACCGAGAGCAGGAACGGCATAATCCGCCATTCCGTCATAAAGAACTACCGCATATTTCATATATATCATCCTTCCAGAACTAAAATTTCATCATCCATGAAAACTCTTGAACCTGTTGCGCCTTTCTGTCCCTGATATTTTCCGCTGTAGGGATTGAGCGCAGCTTCATCCATCTTTGCAAAAACAAGCTGACCCACTCTTCTGCCTGCCTTAAGCTCGATTGCACAGCGGTTTGCATTGAACAGCTCGAGTGTAATTTCACCCTTGAAGCCAGGGTCAACCCAGCCTGCATTCTGAATGAAAAGACCCATTCTGCCAAGCGAGCTTCTGCCCTCAACAAAAGCAGTCAAATCATCAGGAAGCTCAAAATATTCCATTGTTGTTGCAAGAACAAACTGACCGGGAAGCAACACATAGGTATCTGTTTCGATGGTTTCATATTCAATTTTATCCTCAAGGTTTATAATTCCCTTTGAGGAATCCTTGACCACGCTGAAGGTTGTACCCAAGCGGATATCAATGCTTGCAGGCTGAATCTGTGCAGGCTCAACGGGCTGCACAACAAGAGTTCCTTCTTCAAGCATTTTCATTAATGTTTTATCAGATAAAATCATAATTATCTCCTTTAATTAATAATCTTCGCCTCTATTAATCAGCCATTTGTGAGGATTTTCTTCAATATATTCCCATACCTCTTCATAGCCCTCAACAGAATCAATAATTCTGTCGTAATACGAAGCTTGCCAGATTGATTCTCCGATTTCCCTGGTTATCATTGTTTTCAGCGAGCGCACAACAGTGTGCAGTGTAGGGCGGGATGCCCTCATCCCGCCGTCATCGCAAAGCAATGAATCAATCATCAAAAGTAAATGAATATGATTGGGCATAATCACATAATTTTCAACCTTTATGCTTTTATATACTTTATCAATATTTAAAATATATCTCTCGGCAATCTTTCCGATTTGAGAAAGATTTGTTTGCGGCGGGATGTGGGCATCCCGCCCTACATTCACCGTACCCAATAAATGCCTTTTATCCTTCACACATATTGTTACAAAATAACAGCCGTTTTGGCTGTAATCATAATTCTTAAGTCTGGGATGCTTTCTTTTCGGTAAATCCATATCAATACCCGTTGATTTCTTTTCTCTGCATTGCGCCGAGGATTTTTTCGCGAACATTGCCATACTTTTTTTCAAGGGAATTCAGGAATTCCTTGACCTCCTGCCTCTCGGTTGTGCCGTCGGCAGGGCATTTGCTTTTAACAACGGGAAGATTTTCTTTTCTTGCCACCCTTGCACAGTCGCTTTCCCTTGCAAAAATCATGGGTCTTATCATATAGATATCCTTGCGAGAAAGATAGGTCACGGGCATAAAACAATCGAGCGTGCCGCCGTTGAAAAGATTCATAATGAACGTTTCGGCAACGTCATCAAGATGATGCCCGAGAGCAATTTTGTTGCAGCCTGCCACTTTCGCCGCATCGTGAAGCGCACCTCTGCGCATCCTTGCACAAAGGCTGCAAGGGTTACTTTCTTTTCTGATATCAAAAATAACCTCAGCAAGCTGTGTTCTTTTAATAATATATTCAACATCAAGCTTTTTACACAGTTCCTCAACCGCCGAATAATCGGCATCCTCCCCGCCGAAGCGAGGGTCGAGAGTTATTGCAACAAGCTCGAATTTTGCAGGATAAAAAATGCGCAGATTCGCCATTGCCGCAAGCAACGCCATTGAATCCTTGCCGCCCGAAACGCCGACGGCAATCCGGTCGCCGTCTTTTATCATTTCATATTGCTGGCAGGCAGAGCGCATATAGCTCAGAAGTTTTTGCATGGCTCCACCTTTATTCTATCGTTACGGGCTCGATATTCAGAACCTTGCCCGTTTTGTTTTCAATTTCAAATATACATCCGTTCATCATGCAATCGCCCTCTGCGGTGTCAAACCTCGCAGGCATGCTTGTTTTAAGCCACTCAACCGAAATCTCGGGCTTTACTCCCAGAACGGAAACCTTGGGACCCGTCATACCGATATCGGTTATATACGCCGTGCCCTTAGGCATAATCACGGCATCGGCTGTCATAACGTGGGTATGAGTTCCGAAAACGGCGCTTACCCTGCCGTCAAGATAATAGCCGAGCGCTTTTTTCTCCGCCGTTGCTTCTGCGTGAAAATCAACAAGGATGATTTTACAGTCCGAAAGCTTTGGCAGAATTTCATCAACAACGGCAAAGGGGTTATCGCACCTGTCCATATAAACGTTGCCCATAAGGTTAATCACACCAACCCTGGCAAAGCCCATATCAATAACTGCCCAGCCCTTGCCGGGGTTATTTTTATTGAAGTTTGCGGGTCTGATTATGCAATCGCTCTCATCGAGCATATCATACATTTCTCTGCGGCGGTAAACATGGTTGCCCGTTGTTATAAAATCCACGCCGCTGTCAAAAAGATACTGTGCGGAAAAAGGAGTTATGCCGTTGCCGACTGCGGAATTCTCGCCGTTTGCGATGCACAAATCAATACCCTTGACCTTCTTGAACGAGGGCAGAGCAGAACGAAGAAATTCACAGCCTTTTGACGAAACAACATCGCCGATAACAAGAATATTCATTAAAACTCCTTTTGAATTAAAGCAAATCAAGGGACTGCGGTTGCAGCCCCTTGGAAAAATTTATTTTGCGAAATCGATGGATCTGCTTTCTCTGATAAGATGAACTTTGATCTGACCGGGATATTCCATGCTTTCCTCAATCTTCTTTGCAACATCACGGGCAAGAAGAACCATCTTTTCATCATCAACAATTTCGGGCTTAACCATAATGCGGACCTCGCGGCCTGCCTGAATTGCAAACGAACGGTCAACACCCTCAAATGAGGTTGCGATTTCTTCAAGCTTTTCAAGGCGCTTGATATAATTCTGAACATCCTCACGTCTTGCGCCGGGTCTTGCGGCAGAAATAGCATCTGCAGCCTGAACGAGGCAAGCAACAAGAGTTTTTGCTTCAACCTCACCGTGGTGAGCTTTGATTGCGTGAAGAATATTTTCGTTTTCTTTATATCTCTTTGCAAATTCAACGCCGAGGTCAACGTGCGAGCCTTCCATCTCATGGTCGAGAGCCTTACCGATATCATGAAGCAAGCCTGCTCTTTTTGCAGTCTTTACATCGGTGCCAAGTTCCGAAGCCATAAGACCTGCAATATAGGAAACTTCAAGTGAGTGGTTAAGAACATTCTGACCGTAGCTTGTTCTGTAGCGAAGCTTACCGATAAGCTTAACGATTTCGGGATGAACGTTGTTAACGCCTGCATCAATGAGAGCATGTTCACCGGTCTGCTTGATGGTCTGTTCAACCTCACGCTTTGCCTTTTCATACATCTCTTCGATTCTTGCAGGATGAATTCTGCCGTCAGCAATAAGCTTTTCGAGAGTGAGCCTTGCGATTTCTCTGCGCACGGGGTCAAAGCTCGAAACTGTGATTGCTTCGGGAGTATCATCAATGATAAGATCAACGCCTGTTATCATTTCAAGAGTTCTTACGTTTCTGCCTTCTCTGCCGATGATTCTGCCCTTCATTTCGTCATTGGGCAGAGCAACAACGGAAACCGTTGCCTCAGCAGCATGGTCAGCAGCGCAGCGCTGAATAGCTGTTGTGATAATTTCTCTTGCGAGCTGATCGCAATCATCCTTGGTTTTCTGTTCGTATTCCTGAATCTTGACCGCCTTTTCGTGGTCAAGCTCTTCATCGAGAGTTTTGAGGATATAATCTTTAGCCTGTTCTTTTGTGAAGCCTGAAATTCTTTCAAGCATATCAAACTGGCTCTTTTTGATGCTCTCAATTTCTTCAAGGCGCTCATCCGCAGCCTTGATTTTACCGTTAAGAACTTCCTCTTTCTTTTCAAGATTATCGCTCTTTTTATCGAGAGTTTCTTCTTTCTGGTTGATTCTGCGCTCCATGCGCTGAACTTCGTTGCGTCTTTCACGCAGCTCTTTTTCTGTTTCCGTTCTCTGCTTATGGATTTCATCCTTGGCTTCGAGAACAGCTTCTTTCTTTTTTGCTTCTGCTGCGGCAATGGCATCGCTTACGATTTTGCTTGCTTCCTTTTCAGCGGAGCCGATGGCAGCCTCAGCAACCTTCTTCCTATGTAAACCGCCGAGCACAAAGAAAACAACTGCTCCTATTACAAATGCTGCAACGGCAATAAGAATAGCTACCCAGATTTTAATTATGCGAATTCCTCCTTTACATTTTATTTGCAGTTTCGCATGCTGCATGAGGGGATGCGGCAAACTTCCGCAAAACGATATAAAATATCGGTAAAAATCAATAAATGGTGTATCGGAGCTCAAAAAAGCTCCTCTTGGCACAATATAACACCATTGTATTAATAGTATACTTTTAAAGGCGCAATGTCAAGTTTTTTATTGATTTTTTCTGAAATTTCTATTGACTTTAGCAAATGGCAGTGATAAGATATTCTATAATAACAAAATCGTTGAAGCAGAAGGCTGTTTGCAACGGTGTTTTTCCAGAGAGCCGCCCCTTGGCTGCAAAGGCGGCAAAACTCCGCATTCAGTTACCGCCTGCCGAGTGCCGCTTAAAAAGTGTGCCGCATCAGCTGCGTTATGGCTGCCAGAGTGCCGATTTTTTTCGGAATAACGGGTGGAACCGTGGAGCTTATTATGCTTCATCCTGTTTTTTAACGGGATGAGGCTTTTTTTATTTTTTATGTAAATATTCAGAAAGGACTGATTAAGTATGATAAATGTAACACTCAAAGGCGGTGTCGTTAAGGAATTTGAAAACGGCACAACCGCAATGGAAATCGCAAAAAGCCTCGGCATGGGTCTTTATAAAGCTGCCTGCGTTTGCAGAATCAACGGCAAGGTTGCTGACCTGAGAACAGCTCTCAACGAGGACTGCGAGCTTGAAATCGTAACCTTTGACGATGCAGACGGCAAATATGCTCTGCGTCACACAGCTTCACACATTCTTGCACAGGCTGTCAAAAGACTTTATCCTGCAGCAAAGCTTGCAATCGGCCCCGCAATCGATAACGGCTTCTACTATGATTTTGATGTTGACGTACCCTTCACTCCCGAAGTTCTCGAAAAAATCGAGGCAGAGATGAAGAAAATCGTTAAGGAAGGTCTGCCTCTTGAAAGATATGAGCTTGACCCCGACGAAGCAATAAAGCTCATGGAAGAAAAGGGCGAAACCTTTAAGGTTGAGCTTATCAAGGAGCATTCCGACAAGGGCGAAAAAATCACATTCTACAAGCAGGGAGAGTTTGACGAGCTCTGCGCAGGTCCTCATATTCCCGATACAAGCAGAGTAAAGGCATTCAAGCTTACATCCTGCACGGGCGCTTATTGGAGAGGTGACTCCAAGAACAAGATGCTCCAGAGAATTTACGGCACGGCTTTCACAAAGAAAGAGGACCTTGAGGCTCACCTTGCCGCGATCGAAGAGGCTAAAAAGCGTGACCACAACAAACTCGGCAGAGAGCTTGAGATTTTCACAACAAGCGACCTTATCGGTCAGGGTCTGCCCATTCTTCTGCCCAACGGTGCAAGAATCATTCAGATTCTCCAGAGATTCGTTGAAGACGAAGAGCAGAGAAGAGGCTGGCAGCTTACAAAAACTCCCTTTATGGCAAAGAGCGACCTCTATAAGCTTTCAGGTCACTGGGACCACTATCAGGACGGCATGTTCGTTCTCGGCGACGAAGAAAAGGACAGCGAAGTTTTTGCTCTGCGTCCGATGACCTGCCCCTTCCAGTATCAGGCTTATCTCAACAGAGCACGCTCTTACCGTGATCTTCCCATCCGCTATAACGAAACCTCAACCCTTTTCCGCAACGAGGCAAGCGGCGAAATGCACGGCCTTATACGTGTTCGTCAGTTCACGATTTCCGAAGGTCATCTCATGTGCACTCCCGAACAGCTTGAAGACGAATTCAAGGGCTGCCTTGAGCTTTGCGAATACATGCTCAAAACTCTCGGACTTTATGAAGATGTTTCCTTCCGTTTCTCACAGTGGGATCCCGATAACAGAGAAAAATATATCGGCACCGAAGAACAGTGGGATGAAGCTCAGGGCGTTATGAAGAAGATTCTTGACCACCTTGAAATTCCCTACAAAATCGGCATCGGCGAAGCTGCATTCTACGGTCCGAAGCTTGACATTCAGATAAAGAATGTTCACGGCAAAGAGGATACCCTCATCACAATTCAGATTGACCAGATGCTTGCCGAAAAATTCGGCATGGAATATGTAGATAAGGACGGCACAAAGAAGAATCCTTACATCATCCACAGAACATCTATCGGCTGCTACGAGCGCACTCTTGCTCTTCTTATTGAAAAATATGCTGGCGCTTTCCCGCTCTGGATGGCACCCGAGCAGATAAGACTTCTGCCCATTGCGGACCGTCACCACGAATATGCAAACGATGTAAGCAAAAAGCTTTCCGCTCTCGGCTTCAGAGTTACCGTTGATGACAGAAGCGAGAAAATCGGCTACAAAATCCGTGAGGCTCAGCTTCAGAAAATCCCCTATATGCTGCTTGTCGGCGATAAGGAAATCGAAGACGGTGCGGTTTCAATCCGCAAGAGAGGCGAAGGCGATATCGGCGCAAAGAGCGTTGAAGAATTCGCTCAGAGCGCTCTCGCAGACGTTGCAAGCAAGGTTATCTGGTAAACAAAATATTCAAAGGCTGACCCCCAAAAAGGGCCAGCCTTTTTTCATTTGAAAAATAACCATAAAAAAGAAAAAACCTTTGTCTGTTGACAAAGGTTTTTTGTGGTGACCCGGACGGGACTCGAACCCGTGTTACCGCCGTGAAAGGGCGGTGTCTTAACCGCTTGACCACCGGGCCAAAGAATATGGTAGCGGCAGTTGGATTTGAACCCACGACCTACCGGGTATGAACCGGTTGCTCTAGCCACTGAGCTATGCCGCCATATCGAAGCGCTCTCTAAAGCGCTCGTTTATTATATTATATGATTTCCGATTTGTCAACACATTTTTAAAATTTTTTAAAAAATTTTTTTATTACCTGTTTTCAGGCAAAATTCTTTATAAATACAGAAATTTCGCTCTGTTTTCGTCTTGATATAGAGTTTTTCTTTTGATATAATTAATCTGAAATAATATATTGGAGGAATTCACTATGAGATGTGCAATTTACGGCGCAGGTTCTCTCGGAACGGTTCTCGGCGCTTATATGACAAAAAACGGCGCTCAGGTTGACCTTATCAACCGCAACAAGGCTCACGTTGCAGTCCTTAAGGAAAAAGGCGCAACAATCAGAGGCACCGTTGATATGAAAGTTCCCGTAAGCGCCCTCACCCCCGACGAAATGAGCGGCACCTATGACGTTATCCTGCTTATGACAAAGCAGCTTCTCAACAAAGAGGTTGTTGCTTTTCTCAAGCCTTTCCTTGCAGATAACGGAGTTATCGTTACCCTGCAAAACGGCATTCCCGAACCCGGCATTGCAGAAATCGTCGGCAAAAACAGAACAATGGGCTGCACCGTTGAATGGGGTGCATCGCTTGATGAACCCGGCGTTTGCACGCTCACAAGCGAACCCGAAAGCCTTTCATTCCACATGGGCAAAATGGAGGGCATAACAGATGCACAGTTCAACATGGTCAAAGACCTTCTTGAAAAAATGTGCCCCGTTCATTTTGAAGAAAACCTCATCGGTGCAAGATGGTCAAAGCTGCTCATCAACGCAACATACTCCGGTCTTGGCACGGTAGTCGGCGGCTGCTTCGGCGATGTTTCCGAAGTTAAGGATGCCCGTAAAATTGCCGTTCGCTGCATGAAGGAGTGCATTGACGTCGGTCACGCAACAGGTGCAGAATTCGTTCCCGTTCAGGGCAAGGATATCACCAAGCTTTTCTATTACACAAATCCTCTCAAGCGTGCCTTTGCCGAATTCCTTGTTCCCATCGCAATGAAAAAACACAGAGCAATTGTTCCCTCAATGCTTCAGGACCTTCGCAACGGCAAGCCCTGCGAAGTTGACGCAATCAACGGCGTTGTTTGCGAATGGGGCAAAAAATGCGGCGTTGCAACTCCCATCAACGACAGAATCGTTGAAATAATTAAAAAAGAACAGGCAGGCGAACTCAAACCGCAGGCTTCAAACATCAGACTTTTTGATGACCTGCTTTGATGCTTATGGAAAACACTAAACTCGGACTTATTATGGAAGGCGGCGCAATGCGGGGAATGTTCACCGCAGGCGTTACCGACGTTATGATGGAAAACGGAATAACCTTTGACGGCGCAATCGGCGTTTCGGCAGGTGCGGCTTTCGGCTGCAACTATAAATCCAACCAGCCCGGCAGAGTTATCCGCTACAATACAACCTATTGCAGAGACCCCCGATATGCAGGCTTACGCTCTCTTATTAAAACAGGTAACCTCTACGGCGCAGAATTCTGTTATGTTGAGATCCCCACAAAGCTTGATATTTTCGACGAAGAAGCCTTCATAAAAAACCCCATGGAATTCTATGTTGTGTGCACCGATATCGAAAAGGGCGAGGCAATCTATCATAAATGCGGCACAAGCGATAACGAGCTTGAATGGTTCAGGGCATCCGCTTCCCTGCCCCTCGCCTCAAAGCCTGTTGAGGCTGACGGCAAAAAGCTGCTTGACGGCGGAATCATCGATTCCATCCCTCTCAGGTATTTCGAAAGCATAGGCTACAACAAAAATGTTGTTCTGCTTACCCAGCCCAAGGGATTTATCAAGCCGAAGAACAAGCTTGTTCCCGTTATCAGAAGGGCGCTCAAGGAATACCCGAAGGTTGCTGAATCGCTCGCAACCCGCCACAACGATTATAACGAAACGATAAAATATATAGAAGAGCGTGAAAAAAGCGGCGACATTCTTGTTATCAGACCGCCCGAAGCGCTCAACATCAAGCCCGTATGCCGTGACCCCGAGGAGCTTCGCAGAGTCTATAACATCGGCAGAAAAACCGCAACCGAAATGCTTGAGCAAATCAAGGAATTCACAAAGAAATAAAAAATAAGAGCTGTTCCTTTCGGAGCAGCTCCTTTTTTGTTGCAAATTCAATTAAAGAACATAGATAATGATATCTCTGTTACCCCAGTTGTAGCACATATCCTCGTTATTGAGATAGAGGTCAACATCTGTGTTGCCCATCTCAACAAATCCGCCTGTATCAGCGGCGATGCAGTAGCCGTAAACATAGCTTCCGTCAGCAGAAACAATGTAAAGCTCTGTGCCGTAGGGATATTCATTGGGGTCAACCGCAATGTGACCGGGCATGGGCTTTCTGCCCGTTGATGTTGCAGGGTCGCCCGTATAAGCGGTTGCTTTTGCGTTAACCTTGCTCTTGTAATTCTTGGGGATACCGTTTTCATCAAGCTCAAGGTCTGAGGGTGTTTCAAGCTCCGAAATGGGAGCGGTTGTATTTTTGTAAGCGGAAAGAGTGTCAATCTTCTTTGTGCCGATGCTGATTACCTCATCAACTGATTCCTTGACAACCTCTTCGCTGTCGAGAGTTTTTTCCGCCATAACGCCGTCGATATATTTAACGGTATAGGTCAGGCTCTTTTCACCGTTGACGCCTTTGGTTGTAACCTTGTTTTCGCCAACGTAGATGCTTGAATCTTCAACTCTCTTTGTTTCAAATTCAATCTCTTCTGTTTCGGTAACCGTTTCAAATGTTACACGCTGAATCTCGATATTTGTGTAATCGCTCAGCTCTGTATCGAGAGAGGGAGTTACGATATCGTGTTCGCCGACAGTGATGTTTGCAGCCTTGAGAGCATCTGCAACCGTGCCGCTGCTCATTGCAAGGGTAACTGCCTCGCCGTCAAATTCAATACCTACGCCGAAGGCTCTCTTGATATAAACCTTCATGCCGTCATAGATTGCCTGGTCTTCATTGGCACCGAGAACATCGCCCTCATTGAGAACAACATCATTATTTACAAGCATGGTGCCGAGGGTATCGCCGTAGCCGACATAATAGCCGATGAGTCCGTCATCTTCTATTCTGACTACCTTTGCACGTTTGATTACGATTTTGCCGCCGGTGGTTTCATTATACTCCGTGAGAATAAGCTCATCGTTAGCGGTGATTTCAATACCTGCAATTGCGATGATTTCACGGGGATCTGTTGTTTTAACAGAAACCGTTACGGTTTTTTCTCCGTCAACAACCTCTACCGTTGCATATGAATTCGCTGCTGCGAACGAATTAACGGTAACGGAACACGAAAACATTACGGCTATGAACGCCGTCAGAATACGGAAGGTCTTTTTATGTGTTCCCGTTGCTTCGGAGCGCAATTTCTTAAACATAAAAATTCTCCTTATTTGCGCATTAGTAATTTTTTGGTCTGTCTCCAATGAGTAATTGCCGTGGGTTTTGCGGCAATTATTCGAGGCTTTCCTCGATTTCCTTTTGCAACGCTTGCTATTATATTGACAAATGTTTTATTTGTCAAATTTTTTGAGAATAATTTTTTGTGCAATTTTAACAAACCGCCAAACCACAATTCCCAATTACCGGGCAAAAACCAAGCCGAGGTAAGTGATAAATTGTCAAAAACAGTCAAATGTTTTGTGAGAAACAGAAAAAGTTACAAATGGTTACAAAAGTGTAAAAAACGGTTACATTTTTCTTTTTTGCAAAAATACAGGCACCAATTTTCCCGTTTTTTGCCACATGAAACTGATGCCTGCACTGCTATTATTGACCATTTTGCGCTTAGTATGCATATTTTTCGTTGTTATAGTTCTTTGGAAACATTATATGCGGTATTTCAGCAGAAAATTACTGTTACAATTTTGTAACTTTTTTGTAACTGTACGAAATCAAGCTTATCCCCTGCAGCAAAAAAGGCGGAGCATTGCTCCGCCTTTATATACTACCTTTATATACTATATATAATATATTAATATACATTTATATATGTGTTTTTACGCAAAGATTTCTTCTGCAAAATCCTTTTCCCTATCCAGCAGATAAACGCTGCCGCCATCATTGCCGCACATCACGGAGCAATTGCCGTTTTCATAGATGAATGCCGCTCCGTTTTCGATTGCAAGTCCCGAAATGCTTCGAGTTTTAACAGCTTCTTTAAATCTATGCCAATAATCGCTTTCATAATGGGGGCAGTTGCAATAGGGCAACAAACCAAGACAATCCACAAACATGAATTCATGGTTTTCGCCGCAGTCATCATAACCTTCAGCAAACCAGCACATCGAGCCCGAGCTGTAGCCCGAGAGAATAATCCCCTTTTCGTATGCTTTTCTGAATGCTGCATCCGCACCTGTTTTTTCCCATGTATCCATAAGAAATTTAAGATTGCCGCCGCCTGCATAAACAATATCGCAGGAGAGAATTTTTTGCTCAATTTCGTCATAGGTCAGCGATTCATCTGTCAGAAGCAGGGGTGAAACCGTTGCACCGAGCTTTTCAAACAGAGCAAAAATATCCTCATCGCCTTCCATATCGTCAAAACCCGCTGTTGGCACAAACAGCACCTTGGGATTTTTCTTTCCGCAAATTTCAACTATTCTTTCAAAAATCGGCATAACCTCACCGTCGCTGTATCTGCCGCCGCCGATTCCGATAATAACGCCCATAAAAGTTCTCCGTTCATTTGATGAATTACAGTAATTTTATCATAATGTAAATAATTCGTCAATTACGGTTGACTTTGTTGCGGTTTGGAGTTACGATTAAATCAGCCACACAGGGGAGGTATATATAATGTATAAGCAAAAGCTCTGCCTCGGAATTCTTGAGGGCTTTGATATGCCCTATACCGAGCAGGTAAAGCTGATTAAAAACGCAGGCTTTGAAGCCTTTTTTATCGATGACTGTGCAAGGCATGCTCCCGTTAAAGAGCTGGTTGCTCTTTCAAAAGAGCTCGGAATGGAAATCCCCTCTTATCATGCGCCATTCAACAAAAGCGATGATATGTGGAAAACCGACGAAATCGGTGAAATCGGCAAAAACGAGCTGATTGAATGCCTTGAAATCTGCGCCGAAAACGAAATCCCCGTTATGGTAACCCACGCTTTCATCGGCTACGAAAATGATTTTGTTTGCGAGAATGCAGGCATTGAGCGCTACGGTGCTGTTGCAAAAAGAGCCTCAGAGCTCGGCGTTAAGCTTGCGCTTGAAAACACGGAGGGCGAAGAATACCTCGCAATTCTTTTCAATGCTCTCAAAAGCGAAAAAAGCGTTGGCTTTTGCTGGGATACGGGTCATGAGCTTTGCTACAACTACGGCGAAGATATGGCGGCGCTTTACGGCGACAGACTCATCTGCACCCACCTCAACGACAACCTCGGAATCAGCGATTTCGGCGGTGTGCGCACATGGCACGATGATTTGCATCTGCTCCCCTTTGACGGAATAAACGATTGGGATTCAATTGCCAAAAGGCTTGCGAAATACAACTACACTGCGCCTTTAAGCTTTGAACTGAGTATAAAGAGCAAGCCCGGCAGAAACGATAACGATGCTTACCTTGCCATGAAACCCGAATTCTATTTTGCGCAGGCATATAACAGAGCCTGCAGAGTTGCGGCTCTTAAACTCAGATATGAAAGTGAGGAAAAATAAATGAGTGAAAACAATCAGAAGCTCTCCAAGAAAGAAAACATAATTCAGGTAATTAAATTTGCCCTGTTTTCAAGCTCGGCGGGCATAATCCAGATGGGTTCTTTTGCTCTGTTTATGGAAGTTTTCAAGATAGAGCATATGTGGTCATATCTGTTTTCTCTTGTTCTTTCGGTGCTCTGGAATTTCACTTTCAACAGAAAATTCACCTTTAAATCGGCAGCCAATGTGCCCGTTGCCATGCTCAAGGTTGCGCTTTTCTATTGCGTTTTCACCCCTGTTTCAACCTGGTGGACAAACGCTCTCTCGGGTAAAATCAATGAATATATTATCCAGATCGGCACAATGCTCGTTAACCTCGTTACGGAATATCTCTACTGCCGCTTCGTTGTTTACAGAAATTCGATGAACACAACAAACCCCAAAAAAGAAAACATAAAAGAATCAAAAAGATAAGAAAAAAGCAGAACACCAGAAGTGTTCTGCTTTTGATTGTATTTGAAAACCCCTGGCTGTGCCAGGGGTTCCGAAAAAGCTTTAGCGATGAAAAGAAAACTTCTCTTGCAGAGAATGCGGCTACCAACAGCACAGCTAAGCAAAAGGAGAACATTCAAAAAGAATGCAATTAGCAGTATATCATAAAAGAAGTAGAATTTGTAAACAGAATAATAAATAAATGAAAGCAAGGGAAAGAAGAAATTAAATGTCAACTCTGTCTTTAAAAAGGCATCCTTTGCAAAAGGAATACGTTGGGTACGCCTTAAG
>JAZNPG010000121.1:0-8060 GCA_045589555.1 Acutalibacteraceae bacterium | reverse complement strand
ATAGTTCATCATAAGAGTGAAAAGAGTTTCGTTTGTGCCGAATTTCGCCTTGAAGAAAGAGGGGAGAAAGCCCCAGATTGCACCAGCAAGAATGCTAACGATAAGCATTACAATCAGTACGCCTGCTTCCGAAAGCATATCGTAGCAGTAATACATTATAACTGTTGCGGCGAGGGCGCCTGCAAGCACCTGACCCTCTGCACCTATGTTCCAGAATCTCATTTTGAAAGCAGGGGCAAGAGCGATGCCGATACCGAGAAGTAACGCAATATCTCTTAATGCCCAACCGAAACGGGAGGGATTGCCGAATGTTTCTTCAATCATAACCTTTGCGGTATTTGCAATTCCGCTGTCTGAAAGAACAGCAATCAGCAGCGCATCAATCAGCAATGCAAAAATAAGAGCAGCAAATCTGATTACCATGCTTTTCCAGGTTTTTATACCGTCTCTTTTAACAACTCTGATAAGAGGCTCGTGAACTTTGCCTGTTTTGTTATCAGCCATTGCTGTCACCTCCCGAAGCGAGATTGGTCATCATAAGACCGATTTCTTCTTTAGTAGTTGTTCTTGCGTCAACTATACCGTTCATCTTGCCGCCGCAAAGAACAAGTATTCTGTCGCAAAGCTCAATGAGAACGTCAAGGTCCTCGCCAACATAAACAACCGCAACGCCCTTTTCCTTCTGTTCGTTGAGAAGATGATAAATTGTGTAGGAGGTATTGATATCAAGACCTCTTACGGCATAAGCGGTCATAAGAACCGTGGGGGAAGCTGCGATTTCTCTGCCGACAAGAACTTTCTGAACGTTACCGCCCGAAAGTCTGCGAACGGGGGTATTGATGTTGGGTGTAACGACTTCAAGCTCATCTTTGATTCTTTCAGCAAGCTTTTTGGGTTCTTTTGTTTCGGTAAAGAACGAGTGTCCTTTTTTATAGCTCTTGAGCATCATGTTTTCTGCCATACCCATTGAGCCGACAAGACCCATACCGAGTCTGTCCTCCGGAACAAAAGAAAGCGAAACGCCGAGCTCTGAGATTACTCTGGGCGATTTGCCGATGAGAGATGTTTCTTTGTCTGATTCGGGCTCATAGAAAATGATTTCGCCCGTTGCGGTTTTGTTAAGACCTGCAATTGATTCGAGAAGTTCTTTCTGACCGCAGCCCGAAATACCGGCGATGCCGAGAATTTCGCCGCCGTTGATATCAAAGCTTACATTGTCAATTGCGGTAACGCCCTCTGTGTTGAGACAGGAAAGATTTTTGATGGAGATACGCTTTTGTACATTTTTGGGGTCTTTGCGGTCAATATCAAGCGAAACCTTCTGACCAACCATCATTTCAGTCAGCGAAAGCTCGGTTGCATCCTTTGTTTCAACCGTTCCTATATACTGTCCTTTGCGCAGGATTGATACTCTGTCCGAAATTTCAAGAACCTCATGAAGCTTGTGGGTGATGATAACTATTGATTTGCCGTCTTTCTTCATGTTTCTGATAACGTTGAAGAGCTTCTGGGTTTCCTGAGGAGTGAGAACGGCTGTAGGCTCGTCCAGAATAAGAATCTTTGCGCCTCTGTAAAGCACCTTGATGATTTCGAGAGTCTGCTTTTGCGAAACAGACATATTATAAACTTTCTGGTTGGGGTCAACGCTGAAGCCGTATTTATCGCAGATATTCTTTATGCCTGCTTCAACCTTTTTGAGATTGAATCTTTCTTTGCCCTTAAGACCGAGAGCAACGTTTTCAGCGGCTGTGAAAACATCGATAAGCTTGAAATGCTGGTGAATCATACCGATACCAAGGTCATATGAATCCTTGGGAGAACGGATGGTTACCTCCTTGCCGTCAATGCTGATGCTGCCGCTGTCGGGGAAATAAATACCCGAGATTATGTTCATGAGAGTTGATTTGCCGCTTCCGTTTTCACCCAGAAGAGAAAGAACCTCTCCGTGGCGTACGTTGAGCGAAACATTATCGTTTGCAACCACTTGGCCGAAAGTTTTGGTTATATTTTTCAGCTCAATAGCGTAATCCATAGCCAAAAACCCCTTTCAGTTTATTGATTTTATTCTTCAGAAAAAAATTGATTAAACCAAATTCTTTCTGAAAAATAAAATCTAAAGCAAAGGGAAGCGAGCCTCCCTTTGCTTTATGAAATTTAGCTCAATTATTCGGGCATAACGTTTTCTTTGATGCCGTCAATTCTGATATCAAAGTAGGGAGCTGCACGGTATTCGCTTTCGTGGAAGTAACCGTCAGCAATAGCTTCTGTATCGGGAGTGAAAGCATCATCGGGGATAACGTTTGCTTTGTAGGTTGTAACTGTTTCACCGTTAACCGTGAATGTAGCGGTGTCAAATACCTTTGTTTCGCCTGACTTGAGAGCAGCAACAACTTCGTTTACCTTTTCAGCTGTGCCTGCAGCGCAAGCGGGACCGAGGTCGGTAATCTTAACTGCGTCTGATGCATAACCGTCAGACCAGTTTGTTGCAACAGCTTCGCCCTTGATCATGCAGCCGATAGCATAGGTGTAATAAACAGCCCAGTTATTTGATGCTGAAGTAAGAGCAGCTGTGGGAGCAGCTTCAAGCATTGAAATGTTGTAACCGACTGAGAAGCAGAGCTCGCCAGCCTTGTGGTGTCTTTCAATTGTAGCGGGAGCACCTGTTGTATCAGCGTGCTGACCGATGATAACGCAGCCTTTGTTGATAAGGCTTTCAGCTGAAGCGGCCTCATAGTTTTCATTTGCCCATGAGCCTGTGTATTCAACTTCCATTGTTACCTTGTCATAAACTGACTTTGCGCCAAGGAAGAAGGATGTGTAGCCTGAAACAACCTCTGCATAGTTGAATGCGCCAACATAACCGAGTTTAACGTTGCCGTTTTCATCGAATGCGTTGGGATATTTTTCAGCTGTGAGCTCGCCGCTTTCAACGAGTTCTTTAACCTTCATGCCTGCAACAACGCCTGAAACGTATCTTGATTCAAATACCTTTGTGAATGCGTTCTTGTAGTTAGCAAGACCTGATGCTGCAGCTTTGTCACCTGTCATTGAAACGAAGGTGATTTCGGGGAACTCTTCTGCAACCTCAAGCATGAAATCCTGATGGCCGTAGCTGTCGGAGAAAATGATGTCGCAACCCTGAGCAGCAAGGTCTCTTGCAGCATCAGCGCAGGAAGCATCTTCGGGGATGGACTTTTTCCAAACGATCTGTGTGTCGGGGTTAACGCCGTTTGCCTTTGCGCCTGCGATAACGCCATCAAGGTGAGCCTTGTCGTAGCCGATGCTTTCATCATGAAGAAGAATTACGCCGATTTTGAGGTCAGCAGCAGCTGTTGCTTCAACAGTCTGTTCTTCTTTGCCTGCAGCGTCGGGAGCGTCAGGTGTGCCGTCTTTCTTACATGCAGCAAAGCTGAAGATGCATGCAAGAGCGAGAATAAGTGCGAGAATTTTGCTGAATTTCTTCATTTCTTTTACCTCCTGAAATTTTATTAATTATCCAAAAATGATTTTTTCATCATCAATGGATTTAATAACAGCCAATGATTCAACCCTGAAGCCGAGTGAGCGCAGCGAATCGCCGCCGGGCTGGAATCCTTTTTCAATAACAATTCCGATGCCCTCAACGCTTGCCTGAGCCTGGTTGAGAATGTTGATAAGCCCGTGTACCGCTTTGCCGTTTGCCATGAAATCGTCAATAATCAGCACATGGTCATCCTTTGAAAGATAATCTTTTGAAACGCCGATGGTTGTTGTTGTTCCTTTTGTAAAAGAATAAACATCCGCTTTATAAAGATTATCGCCGACATTGCGGTTAGCACCTTTTTTGGCAAACACAACGGGAACGCCGAAATACTGGGCAACAATGCAGGCAATTCCGATGCCTGATGCCTCAATTGTAATAATTTTGGTGATTTTATCGGAAGGAAAACGCTTTCTGAATTCCTTGCCGATTTCGTTGAGCAGATCAACATCAATCTGGTGGTTGAGAAACATATCAACCTTGACTACATCCGGTCCTATAACCTGACCGTTTTTAACTATTCTTTCTTTTAACAGTTCCATCGGAATCACACCCTGACTTTTAACGCCTGCAAAACAGGCAAAAACTTAAGATAATTATAATTCATAGTTTGTTAAAAATCAAGATAGATTATAATAATTTTGCAGACTATTGTCGATATTCGGTTACGGAAAAATGAAAGGTGTTCCTAAGTAATCCGCAACTGAAAGCGCAAGATTCTGCCCGATTGAATTTATGTTGTTTATCAGCCACGAATAATCCTGAATGTTATCGTGATAAACAAGCTCAAAAAGAATTGCAGGCATCGTTGTTCTGTTAAGCTCAATGAAAGTTCCCAGCCCGATTTCGGAAACCCGTCGGGGCAGGGGATAAATCTGTTTATAATTGTTACCGAAAAGAATGGCAGCATTTCTGCTTTGCATGCTTGTCGGATAATAATAGATCTCCGCACCTCTTATTCTTCCTGAGTTTGCTTCGCCTGCTGCGTTTGAATGAAGCGATAAATAAAAGTCATAGCCGCCGTCATTTGCCTCCTGCGCAGTTTCGGCAACGGTCATTTGCGGAGAGTTTCTGCCGTATTCAATTCCGCTTGCTTCAAGATAAGGTGTCATCGCATCGGTAATCAGGTTCATTATTTCCTCTTCTGTTGTGCCGCCAACGGTTATGTTGAATTCCTGCGTTGACGGACTTAAATATATTTTCGCCATATTTTTCACCTCATAATCATTATATGAACGGTGAAGCGTGCGGTTATTGACATTGAATGAATTATTAAATATAATATAATCATTAAATAATCAGGAGTTGCTTATGGCTTTTATCAGTGTTTTTGAAGTAATCGGACCCAATATGGTCGGTCCGTCAAGCTCTCATACTGCAGGTGCTGCTTCAATTGCCCGCCTTGCATGGAAAATGATGCACGAAAAAATCAAAAGCGTTCATTTCACTCTTTATGGCTCGTTTGCACAGACCTACAGAGGTCACGGCACAGACAGAGCGCTTCTCGGCGGAATGATGGGTTTTGAAACAGACGATGTCAGAATCCGTGATTCTTTTGAAATTGCCGAAAAAGAGGGGATAGATTTTTCGTTTACAGCCAATACCGTTGAAACTGATGTGCATCCCAACACGGTTGACATGGAAATTGAGGATATTTTGGGCAGAAAGCTCTCCGTCAGAGGTGAATCAATCGGCGGAGGCAAGGTAAAGCTTACCCGAATCAATGGCGTTAAGGTTCATTTTACAGGTGAATATCATTCGCTGATTGTTGTTCATAAAGACCATCCGGGTGTTATCGCAAAGGTAACAACTGTTTTGAGCAAGTGCCATGTTAATATAGCATATCTGCGTGTTTACCGTGAAAACAAGGGTGGAATCGCATATATGATTATTGAATCCGATGAAGCCATTACCAAAGAAACCGTTGATGAAATCGAGAAAAATCCTTTTGTTAAGGATACCATGCTCATACGCAGATAAGGAGAAATGATTATGGATTTTAATACAGCTGAAGAGCTGCTTGCTCTTTGCAGAAAAGAGAATAAACCCATATCGGAAATTATGCGTCTGCGTGAAATTATTTACGGTGACTGCGATGCCGAAACGGTTGATGCAAAAATGAAAAAGTCCCTCGGAATAATGAGGGAATCTGCTCATGCACCGCTGAAAAACGTTGTTAAATCAATGGGCGGCATGATTGGCGGCGAGGCTGCAAAGCTTGAAAAAAGACGTGCAGAGGGAAAATCAATCTGCGGAAATGTTCTTACAAAAGCGCTTATTTTTTCGCAGGCAGTGCTTGAAGTCAATGCATCGATGGGTGTTATTGTTGCTGCTCCTACCGCCGGCTCTGCAGGTGTTGTTCCTGCCGTTCTTTTTGCGCTTGCCGAGGAATTTGACATTCCCGAAGAAAAGCTTTGCGAAGCTCTTTTTACTGCAGGCGCAGTTGGCTCAATACTGATGAAAAACGCATCTGTTTCAGGCGCGGAAGCAGGCTGTCAGGCAGAAATTGGCTCAGCTGCGGCTATGGCTGCCGCCGCTGCGGTTGAAATAATGGGCGGCACTCCCGAGCAATGCTTTGAGGCTGCGGCAATTTCAATCGGAAACATGCTCGGTCTTGTCTGCGACCCGATTGCAGGCCTTGTTGAAGCACCGTGCCAGAGCAGGAATGCCGCAGGCGCATCCAACGCTCTCACAAGTGCAGAAATGGCTCTTGCGGGAATAAAATCGGCAGTTCCGTTTTCGGAAATGGCTGATGCAATGTACCGTGTCGGTAAAAAGTTGCCCATGGAACTTCGTGAAACTGCTCTTGGCGGTTGCGCCGCAACGCCCACGGGCTGCGAACTTAAATGCAGAATCTTCGGAGGATGCAAGTGATGAGTCTTGAGTCAATCAGAGAATCTGAAAGAAAATCACATGAAGAGGTTTATTCGAAATCCGTTCTTTTTGAAAAAGGAAGCTGGCTTTATAAACCCGTAAAAACAGTTCTTGATGTTCTGCCGTTGTTTTCCGATTATGAAAAAATTTCTGTTCTTGATTTGGGCTGCGGTGTAGGAAGAAATGCAATTCCCGTCGCTCAGTTTTTTGCTGATAAATCCTGCAAAGTTGACTGCGTTGATCTTCTTGAACTCGCAATTGATAAACTTACGGCATACAGCAAGGTTTATGGTGTTCACAATATTATTAATGGTGTTTTATCATCAATAGACAGTTTTAAAATTGAAAAAAACAGTTATGATTTTATCTTTGCTGTTTCAGCTCTTGAACACGTGGCTTCGGAAGAGATTTTTATTAATAAATTATTTGAAATTCGTGACGGAATAAAAGAAAACGGTGTTGTTTGTCTGATTGTCAATTCAGATGTAAGAGAACAAGAAAAAAACGGCGGAAAGATTGCAGAGCCGCAGTTTGAGGTGAACTTGAAAACAGATAAGTTGCAACGGATATTTTCCGATGTGTTTTCTGATTGGTTGGTTTTAAAATCAAGTGTAGTAAAACAGGAGTATGATATTCCTCGGAAAGATTTTATCAGCGAGTTATCAACTGATGTTGTTACCTATGTCGCAAGGAAATAACTAAAGATATTGACTGGTACCGTAATAAAACAGAAAGGATGAGATTGTTTGAGAAAGTGGATGCACATTTTAACTGTTGTTTTTGTTTTGCTTGCTGTTATTTTTTATTCATTATATTTCTTTTCGGAAAGCGTGGTTTATTATTCTGCTTTTGTAACTTTTCTCACATTTTCATATCATTTTATAATGCGGCTTGTTGTTGGCTTTTTTACAAGATTCATTCCGAAAGGTTTATTGAATCCGACTAATAAATGGTTTATTCCGAAAAAATTTGAGAAGAAGATTTACAAGTTTTTAAAAGTAAAAAAATGGAAAGGAAATATTCCTGCGTACTATCCTGAAGCGTTTTCTGTTGAGAACCATTCTCTTGATGAAATTTCCGTTACAATGTGCGGTGCAGAAGCTACACATGAAATTATAATAGTTTTTAGTTTTTTCCCGATTCTTTTTTCATTAAAGTTCGGAGTTCCCGTTGTTTTTATAATAACATCGTTTCTGGCTGCTGCTGTAGATTCGGTGTTTGTTGTTGTTCAGCGCTACAACAGACCGAGAATTTTAAGATTAATAAAATCAAATCTGTCAAAAGACAAAAAATAATCTGATAAAAATAAAAAAACTTATTGACAAATCGAATTCTTTTTGGTATTATGTTTATCGTTGCTTACGCAATAAGGGCCATTAGCTCAGTTGGTTAGAGCAACCGGCTCATAACCGGTCGGTCCGGGGTTCGAGTCCCTGATGGCCCACCATCAATAAGATATAGGGGTATAGCTCAGTTGGTAGAGCAGCGGTCTCCAAAACCGCGTGCCGAGGGTTCAAGTCCTTCTGCCCCTGCCAAAATAAAGATGACCATCCACACGGATGGTCGTTTTTATTTTCACTTGGAATATTGAAGGACTTGAACCCAAAGTGGGCTTGCACCGTAAAGAAAAATAGTCCGGGGGACTGTTTTTTAGGTGCAAGGTGCG
>JAZNPG010000120.1:0-67273 GCA_045589555.1 Acutalibacteraceae bacterium | reverse complement strand
CGCCGTCGATATGAGCTTCAACCTCAATGAGATTTCCGTTTTCAACCGGACTGCATCTTGTTACAACGATTTTTTCATCTTCCCCGTCGTTTCCGTAAACTATATTAATTTTTTCGTTGGGGTAATATACCCTGCAAAGATTTTCGCACTCATAGTGAAAATCATGCCCGAAAATTCTCAGTATCACTTATCTGACCATCCTTCTGATATACCAATTGCGTGTTTTTTCTCTTTCAAGAGTTGTTTCACGGTTGTGACCGGGAAGCACTCTGTAATCGCCGTCAAGGGCAATAAGCCTTTTGAGCGATTCAATCATCAGCTCTTCGCTGCCGTCAAAGAAATCGGTTCTCCCTGCGGTCATGCAGAAAAGAGTATCTCCGCTGATTATAACACGGTCATTCTCTAAAACATAGCAAACGCTGCCCATTGTATGACCCGGAGTATTCATAACCGTTATTTCTTCTTCGCCGAGATAAAGCCTGTCGCCTTCTTTAACTGTTATATCGGCAACAACCGGAAGCTGCTGTTCAGGAAAATTGCCTGCAGCAAGGCTCTTTTCGGGGTCAAGCAGATGCCCTGCATCCTTTTCATGAATAACAACCTGTGCACCGCTTGCCTCTTTAAGACCGTGAACACCGAAAATGTGGTCAAAATGTCCGTGAGTGAGCAGTATATACTTAAGATTTGAAGCGCCTTCCTGCTCAAAAGCTTCTGCTATTTCGTCGTTGAAATATGCAGGGTCAACAATTGCGGCTTCGCCCGATTTTTCATCAACAAGCACATAGCAGTTTGCAAATATTTCATGACCGAGGTCCACTTTGGTAATCTTCATTTTTTATCCTCTTTATTTATTGTTCCAGATATCCGTATCCATCATTATGGTTACGGGTCCGTCATTATTGATTTCAACAAGCATATCCGCCGCAAAAACTCCCGTTTCAACCTTTTCAACTCCGTTCTGACGAAGACAGTCACAAAAGTAACGGTAAAGTCTGTCTGCCTCATCGGGCGGTGCCGAATCGGTGAATGAGGGGCGGTTGCCCTTTTTGATATCGGCGCAGAGAGTGAACTGCGAAATAACAAGAATTCCGCCGCCGACATCAAGAACACTTTTGTTCATTTTTCCGTTTTCATCCTCAAAAACACGCAGCTTTGCAATTTTTGAAGCAAGCAACTCAGCCTGAGCTTCGGAATCGCCCTGCATAACGCCGAGAAGAACATTATACCCCTTGCCGACAGAGCCTTTGATTTCGCCGTCAACGGAAACCGACGAATTTTTTACACGTTGAATTACAGCACGCATGGCACTACCTCATCATATACCTGAGCGTTCAATATTGAGAACACCGCTGATTTTTGAAATTTTTGCAACAAGGGCATTGAGATGCTCAACGCCGTTAACCGAAACGGTTACCATAACATTGGTTCTGCCGTCCTTGGTGTTTCTTGTGCTGATATCGTTAATCATGATATGCATATTCGCAAGCAGGCTCGAAACATCTGCCAGCAAACCGATTCGGTTGAGGCAATAAATCTGGAGCGTGCATTTGAAATCTTCTTTGATGTTGGAATCCCAGTATGCGGGAATCCATCTGTCGGGTTCGCCTGATTTAGAGATATCCTCGGGCACATTGGTACAGCTTCTCGTATGAATCGAAACGCCGTGACCTCTTGTTATGAATCCGATAATGTCATCGCCCGGAAGCGGATTACAGCAACGGGAGAACTTGATAAGGCAGTTATCAATACCCTCAACAACAACGCCCTCTTTGCTCTTTGTTCTCTTTTTAACAGGAGTGATGGCAATAACGGGCTCTTCGGATTTATTGAGCTTTGCATAATCTTCTTTGATTTTCGGCATCATGCGGATAAGCGAAATTCCGCCGTAACCGATAGCGGCATAGAAATCGTCAACCGTTTTGCAATGCTGGCGCTCTGCGATTTTGGCAATGAACTCGTTGAAATCCGATTCCGAAAGTCTGATGAAGTTGCGTCTGAACTCCTTTTCGACCTCGCTCTTACCTTCAACGATATTTTCTTCGCGCTTTTCCTTCTTGTACCACTGTCTGATTTTCGCCCTTGCCTGGCTGGTTTTGACTATCTTGAGCCAGTCACGGCTGGGACCCTTGCCCTGAGCGGAAGAAGTCAGAACCTCAACAATTTCGCCTGTTTTGACATTATAATCAAGCGGAACAATTCTGCCGTCAACCTTTGCGCCGACCATTTTATTGCCGACCGCAGAGTGGATTGCATAGGCGAAGTCGATAACCGTTGCACCCATGGGAAGGTTGAAAACATCGCCCTTGGGTGTGAAAACAAACACTTCCTCGGGAACGAGGTCGCTCTTGATGGTTGTAACAATATCCTCAACATTTTCGCTTTCGCTCTGGCTTTCAAGAAGCTGCCTAATCCATGCAAGGCGCTCTTCAAATTTCTGCGTGCCGTTAACGCCGAGCTTATATTTCCAGTGAGCGGCAATACCGTATTCAGCGGTGTGATGCATATCCCATGTTCTTATCTGAACCTCAAAAGGAATGCCCTCTTTGCCGAGAACGGTTGTATGGAGCGACTGATACATATTGGGCTTGGGCGTTGAAATATAATCCTTGAATCTGCCGGGAATGGGCTTGAACATATCGTGGATAACGCCCAGACAGTTATAGCAATCGATAACGGATTCAACGATTATACGCACCGCATAGATATCATAGATTTCGTCAAAATTCTTATTGCGCATATACATCTTTCTGTATATGCCGTGAACGGATTTGATTCTGCCGCTTACCTGCGCACCCGAAACAAGAGAATGAACTCTCTCTTCGATTCTTTCTTTGATATCAGCAAGATATTCGTTTCTTGATCGGCTCTGCGCTTCAAGATTCTCTTCGATTTCGTGATAAGCAACGGGGTCAAGATAGCTTATAGAAAGGTCCTCAAGCTCTTCCTTAATCGGTCTGATACCGAGACGGTGAGCTATGGGGGCATAGATTTCGATTGTTTCAAGCGCTATCTCCCTGCGCCTTTGCTCAGGCTTGAACATGAGAGTGCGCATATTATGAAGCCTGTCGGCAAGCTTGATGATTATAACTCTGATATCCCTTGACATTGCAAGCAGCATTTTGCGGATATTCTCCGCCTGCTGCTCCTCTTTGGTCTGCAGAGGAACCTTGCCGATTTTGGTTACGCCGTCAACAAGGTCTGCAACGGTCTGACCGAAAGCGGCTTTGACATCGTTATATGTGATTTTTGTATCCTCAACCGTATCGTGGAGAATGGCGGAAACAACCGATGCTTCATCCATTCCGAGCTTTGAAAGAATAAGCGCAACATTCAGAGGGTGCATGATATACGGCTCACCCGAAAGACGCTTCTGACCGTTATGAGCCTGAGCAGCAATCGAATAAGCTTTTTTTACGCTCTGAATTTCTTCCTCGGAATAGGACTTTGAAATTCTCTCAATAAGAGCATCAAGGCATTCTTCGGGAGTGTTATATACGGTTATGCTTTCTTCTTTGATATCTTTCATATAATCACCTGAAGGAACTGAAAATTAAATAAAGCTTTTTATTTTCTGCATGATTTTTGAATCCTCAAGGTTAACCTTGGGCGGATTCAGCGGCACATGCACTCTGTTATCATCATCAACGGCAAGAATTCCCATTTCGAGCATTATTTCAACAACTGCCGTTATCGCCGCAAGCTTAGAGCCGTCATCACCCAGACGGACACAGAGCATCTCACAATAATTATCTTTAAGAGGTCTGGCTTTTATACTTTTGAAAACCGAAACCTCAAGCTCTCTGTCGGGCAGAATCGAGCTTGCCTGAGCAGGCGAAAGCTTTTCTCCCCTTGCAAATTTTTCGTAAAGGCTGATTGAAGAAAGAACCTTTTCTTCATCCGTAAGAGAAGGTCTGATTCCTCTGACGATAACCGAAACTCTTGCTTCGCCGTTATAAACGTTTCTGTCAAGATTAACGGCAAGGTCAACGGTATCGCCTTTTTCAAACGGGAAACGTTTTTCGGGCATTCCGAAATAAACAACTCCCGTTCTTGAACCGTTTTTGGAGACCGTCATTCTGACATGCTTGCCGTCCGAAACGCCTGCCACATCATCGATTTTTACGCCGAAAAGACCGAAACAAGGCTGATGGTTACCTGCGCCGAAGGGTTCAAGCATCGATAAAGACGAAAGTAAATCAAGATTGATTGAAGAAGGCAGCAGCCTGCAATCAACCTTCTGAAGAGCAAACGGCATTTCGATATCCGTCGCATAGGCGTTTATTCTTTTTCTGAATTCGGCAATTCTCGACGAGCGGATTCCTATGCCCGCAGCAAGGGTGTGACCGCCGAAATGCTCAAGGCAATCCGAAACAGCTTCAATCGCATCGTAAATCGAGAAGCCCTCAACACTTCTGCAGGAACCCTTTGCACTTTCTCCGTCACGGGAAATAACAACGCAGGGTCTGCCGTACTTTTCGGTAATTCTTGCGGCAACAATGCCGATAACGCCCTGATGCCAATCCTCACCGTCAACAACAATAATTTTATCATTGAGCATTTCGGGATAAGAATTGAGCATTGCTGCAGCGCTCGCAAAAATCTCCATCTCCGTTTTCTGGCGGAGAGAATTCATTGAATTTATTTCATCGGCAATCATCGCTGCGGTTTCTTCATCATCGCAGAGAAGAAGGTCAAGCGCTTTATGCGCAGAGCCCATTCTGCCTGCCGCATTGATTCTCGGGCAAACCGTAAACGCTGCCGAGGATGCGCTGAAAGCTTTGTCGCCTACTCCCGCAGCATCCATAAGAGCAGCAATGCCCGGTCTGGGGTCTTCATTTATAAGGCGCAGACCTCTGCGCACCATAATGCGGTTTTCACCCGTAAGAGTTACAACATCGCCGATTGTGCCGAGTGCAACGAGGTCGCCGTATTCCTCAATAAGCATATCGTCTGCTCCGCCCTCAAGCGCACAAACAAGCTTGAAAGCAACACCGACACCGCTCATCTCCTTGAAAGTGCTCGGACAATCCTCTCTGTGGGGGTCAACAACCGCTTCAGCATCGGGAAGAATTTCTCCGACCTTGTGATGGTCGGTAACAATAAGCGAAATTCCAAGCTCCTTAGCGCGCTTTGCTTCTTCGATTGCGGAAACACCGTTATCAACCGTAATAATAAGCTTTACGCCTCTGTCGGCAAGCTCTTCAATTGCTCCGATATTAAGACCGTAGCCCTCAGCGATTCTGTCGGGGATATAACGGATAACGTTTGCACCCCTTGCTTCAAGATAAGAATAAAGAAGAGCCGTTGCCGTTACGCCGTCGGCATCATAATCGCCGAAAACGCAGATAAGCTCAAAATCGTCAATTGCTCTGTTGATTCTTTCAGCGGCTATATCCATATCCTTTATGGACATAGGGTCAAGCGATAAGGGTGCATCGGAATCAAAAAAAGCATCAATATCTTCTATTTTATCAAAACCTCTGGATGTTACAAGCAAGGCGGCAAAAGGGTCAACGCAGAGCTCCTGAGCAATCTGCGCCGCAAAATCCTTGTCACCTCTGGCAACAACCCATCTCTTTCGTCTCACAGGTTATCATTCCTTTCAATATCCTGTTATTATAACACTTACATTAGATTATTTCAATAAAAATTTATAAATAATAGTACAATATTGGAAATAACAACCCGAACAAAACAAAAAGACCGCGTTTGTTAACACGGTCCGTAAATTTCAAATATTAAATTGTAACCTTGCTCACAACCGCATTTCCGAATCATAAAACATTCAAATCTGTTAAGATTGCGGTTTGAGAGGCTCATTACAGTTGACGTATTCTGAATTTGCCTTCAAAAATCCGCTTAAATCAGGATTCGGCTTTTGCGGCTGTGAGCGATGAATCTGCTGAGTACATCGGTATCGCCGCCTTTCTTTTATTCACTTGCAACTTTTTGACCTTTGGCTTATGATATATGGTCAAGAGGTTTTGCTTAAATGAAGCGTTCGGATTAAGCAGCTGACTGATGAGGATTTATGCATTAAAGATTTTGACTGTCTTTTTAATTATCCTTTGAGCTGCAGGTTATGAACTTTTTGCTTCATTTCTTTCCTCGCCTATAATATAGCATTATTTTTGGCATTTGTCAATAGTTTTTTCACAAAATGTTTATAACTTTTGTTATTTTTTGATAACAGTTTATTTTTTGAAGATGTGACACTTTTTCTATTGACTAACGCAAAATTTCGGGGTAAAATATAAGAAGTAATGATTTTGAAAGGAAGTTAAATATAATGGATGAATATACACCCGATATCGTCAGTATCGTTGATGAAGACGGCAAAGAACACGTTTTTGAAGAGCTTGACAGAATCGAAACTGACAAGGGTCGCTATGTTGCCCTTCTTCCCCTTCCCGAAAATCCCGACAAGATAACCGAAGAGGATAATGAGCTTATCATTCTCAAAGTTGAAGAAGAAAAAGGCGAAACCTATCTTTGCCCCATCGAAGACGATGCAGAGTTTGAAGAAGTCGGCGCTGCTTTTGAAGAAAGACTTGCAGAGCTTTTTGATTTTGAGGAAGAGGCAGAATAAGCTTTATTTTTGAATTAACCCCCCTGCCTTGTGCGATAAAATGCAGTCAATATGTAACCCAACACGTAATAATAGGGAGCTTTGCTCCGATGCTGAGGATTGCAGACCTCCCGCCTTTCGGGGCGGACGAAGGGAGCGAGAGACTGTCGGGAGGCACCCACCTGCTAATGAGCAGGTTACAATCGGCTGCATACGGCTTGGCGGGGCATTATTATATTTCTCCGGAGGCAATAAAAAGTGCAAAAACTCTTTAACGCAGACCTTCTTGATATATTTCCAGTTGAAAGAGGCTTTGTTTACGCTTGCAAAGAAACGCTTGCAAACGGCAAGGAAGCCGTTGCTTTCTACCACTATAATCAAGAAATTGATATTTTTGACAAAATAACTGTTGTTTCATACATAAATTATAAATTCGGCAAAAACATCTATGATGTTGCAAGAGTTCTCGGCAATTTCGTTACCTGCGATGTTGTTAACTTAACAAGCAATACAAAGGCGGTTTGTTATCCCGACGGCACTCTCAAGGTGCTCGGCAGCGCAGGCGAAATCATTTCGGAAAGCAAGGTTGAGTATCTTGATAACCCCGCTTGCTCTCCTGCCGTTAACGGAGCTGACCTCTGGTTTGTTGTTCCCGATTCAAACGCTATAATCAATTATTCCGTAAAGCATAACCGCATTGAGTTCCGTGTCGGCAGCATAAAAGACAAAACCTTCTGCCACCCGAGCAATATCACGGTTTACGAAAACAAGCTTTTTATATGCAATGCTTATTCATATAAAATAAGAACAATAGACCTTTCAAATTATAAGGTGGCGGATTACTGCCTTTTCAATGAACCGGTCTATAAATATTTCAGGGTTAAAGACACCGAATATGCAGTTATGCAGACAGGTGTTTACAGCTTATAATTCTTAACAGGAGGAATTCCAATGAAAACCGCTCTCGAATACAGCAAGGATTTTGATATCAAAAAGCTTTCAAAATTCTGTGTTAAAGGCATCACAAGAATATGCAATGAAATCGGCCCTCGTCAGCCCGGCTCCCCTGAAGAGCTCAAAGCTCAGGAGCTCATGGCAAATGAAATGAAAAAGCACTGCGACGAGGTTACGCTTGAAGAATTCAAGGTTCACCGTCAGGCATTCATGGGCTTTATCCCCTTTACCGTTGCTTGCGCAGTTGCAAGTGTATTTATCAACGCTTTCGTTAATCCCGTCATTTCTCTTATACTCGTTGTTCTCGGATTCATTCCGCTTATTCTTGAATTCCTTATGTATAAGCAATTTATCGACCCTCTTTTCAAAGGTCATCCCAGCCACAACATGATTGCAACAAGAAAAGCTTCAGGCGAAACCAAAAAACGTTTTATCATCGTCGGTCACGCTGACAGCCAGTATGAATGGACTCTCAACTACCTCCTCGGCGGCGTAGGTATGAAGCTTGTTCTTATCCCTGCCGTTGTAGGTCTTATCGCTGACCTTGTTGTTTCAATTCTCAGCATCGTTTTCGCAGGCTCAAACGGTGCTCTTTCCTCTGAAAAGGCTCACGGGCTTATGGTTGCAGGCTTTGTTATCGGCTGCATTTTTATCCCGTTCCAGATTGCTTTCCTTCTTTTCCAGAACCCCTTCAAAAGCGTTCCCGGCGCAAACGATAACCTCACAGGCTGCTATGTTGCAATGAGCGTTGCAAAGGCAATGGCTGACACCGACACAAGATTTGAAAATACCGACCTTGTTGTTATCTGCTCAGGCTCCGAGGAATCAGGTCTCAGAGGTGCAAAGGCTTATGTTAAGGCTCACGAAAAAGAACTCAAGGATATCGAAACCGTCTGCGTTGCATGCGACACCTTCCGTGACCTTGAAACAATGGCTGTTTATGACAGAGATATGAGCGGCACAGTCAAGCATGATTGGGGCGTTAAGCATCTTGTTCAGGATGCGGGCAAAAACTGCGGTTTCGACCTCAAGTTTGAATCTGTTTACATAGGCGCATCCGACGCTGCTGCATTCACACAGAAAGGCATCAAGTCAACAGGCTTTGCTGCTATGGACCCCACTCCTCCCCGTTACTATCACACAAGACTTGACGATGTTGATATGCTTGTTGAAGAAGCTATCGGCGCAGGTATCGAAATAATGATTGAAGCTGCCTGCATGTATGACAAAAACGGTCTCCCTGAAAAGAAATAATCAAAAACCGCAAAAAAAGCTGCAAACCTAAAAAAAGTTTGCGGCTTTTTTATATTGATTTGATGAAAAGATGATGCTATTATATAGAAATGAAAGGGGTGTTCGTTATGCGCACTTTAAAAATCGGTATCCTCAAGGATATGCATAAACAGCTTAAGAAATACTTTTTCACTGCTAAAAAAGACATTCCCGTCTGGGAATACACCAGAGGAATGTTTCTCGAAACCCACTATGAAATGGAAGATTTCAAGGGTGAAATAAAATGCGGCGACAGATGGTATGCCGCTTATGATTCGGCTCACTTTTTCAAGGCAAGCGTTACCGTTCCCGAAGAGATGGACGGCTGCAAAATCCGTGCCGTGCTTCCCGTTGGCGGCGAAGCGCTTGTTAAGTGTAACGGCAAATATGTTGCAGGCTGCACATCAAGAGAAACCCTGCCCGACAGAGCCGATGTTGAGCTCGGAGTCAGAAAAGCAGGCGAGGTTCTGACATTTGAAATCGAAGCAACGGTTGACTCGATGAGCTTCTGCGATGACGCCATGGACGGCGCAAAATTTCAGGAATGCCTTTTCGGCAACACATTCATTGCCGCTGCCGATGCTGACACAGAGGGCTATTACCTTGACCTTACAGTTGCTTTCGATGCTCTTGATTTCATCAAGGATGAGCATATCAAAGCAAAGGTTTATGCTGCAATCGATGACAGCATGCATATGGTTGATTACGATTTCGAGCCCGATCAGGTCAGAAAATCCGTTAAGGAAGCAAGAGAATATTATCTCAAAAAAATAAGCGAAATCGAATGGAGTGCACAAAGCAGAGTTATCCTCACGGGTCACAGCCACATTGACGTTGCATGGCTCTGGAGAATTCAGGAAAGCATCCGCAAGAGCGCAAGAACATTCTCAAACGTTACAACTCTCATGGATGAATACCCCGAAATGACCTTCGGTCAGAGCGAGGCTGTTCTTTATCAGATGATGAAGGACCATTATCCCGAAATATTTGAAAAAATCAAGGAAAAGGTGAAAAACGGACAGTGGGATATCTGCGGCAACGTATGGGTTGAAGCCGATACGAACATCGCTTCCGGTGAAGCTCTTATCAGACAGGTGCTTTACGGCACGGAATTCTTCAAAAAGGAATTCGGCAAGGTTTCAAAAACCTACTGGCTGCCCGACTGCTTCGGCTTTACATGGGCTCTGCCCCAGATTATCAAGGGCTGCGGCATGACAAACTTTATCACATCCAAGCTTTCATATAATGACACAACCAAATTCCCCTACAGCATGTTTATGTGGGAAGGCAACAACGGCGACAAGGTTTATGCCCATCTCATGCGCCCTGCTTACAACTGCCATTTCAGAGTTGACGAGCTGATGACATTCGACGAAGAATGCAACAACAAGAGTGAGCTCAACACCGCAATGGGCATGTACGGCTACGGTGACGGCGGCGGCGGTCCCACAAGAAATATGCTTGAAAGAGGCAGACGCCTGCAGAATTTCCCCGGTCTGCCCAAGGCAGAAATCGGCCATGTTGACGATTTCTTCGAAACTCTTGTTGAGCATGAGGATGAGCTTCCCGTATGGAACGGCGAGCTTGTTTACGAAAATCACAGAGGAACTTTCACAAGCCAGGCATTCGTAAAGAAAAACAACCGCAGAGGCGAATATCTTTTCACAAGAGATGAAATGCTCTCTGTTTTTGCCGAAAAGCATCTCGGCAAGGCTTATCCCAAGGAAGAGCTTGAAAAGGGCTGGAGAATTCTTATGACCAACCAGTTCCATGATATTCTTCCCGGCTCCTCAATCCATGAGGTTTTTGAGGATGCACGCAGGGATTACGCAATAATGAACGAAATCGGCAACAACATAAAAGACGATGTATTCAAAACAATCAACGCAGCGGTTTCGGTTCAGGCAAACACAATCACCGTATGGAACATGGCAGCCTGCGAAAGCTATGAGCCCGTTGAGGTTGAAGGCGTTCCCGAGGGAATGTATGTATGCGCTGCCGACGGTCTTTCGCTCCCCTGCGCTTACATCGACGGCAAATTTGTTTTCATGCCCGATGTTCTCGAGCCGCTCAGCTGCAAGGTATTCTATCTTAAGGAAGGCGAAACTCCGTTTGCTCCCGTTGAGGCAGAAGCAAGCTTCCTTGAAAACGCAATTCTTCGCGTTGAACTTGACGAAAACGGCACTATCACAAGCATTTACGATAAAATCAACGAGCGTGAGACTCTTGACGGCAGAGGTAACATTCTCACTGTTTCACTTGATAAGTGCATCCACGAAACCGCATGGAATCTTGAGCTGAACTATCAGAAGAGAATGTGGGAGCTTACCGAAGCGGAAAGCATTGAAGTTATTGAAAGCAACGCCGTAAGAGGTGTTATCAGAATCAAGCGCAGATTCAATAAGTCGCTCATCACACAGGATATCATCCTCACACAGAACGGCGAAAGCGTAATCTTTGACACAACGGTTGACTGGCACGAGAGCGATAAGGTTCTCAAGGCAGGCTTTGATGTTGCAGTTAAAGATACCGATGCAACCTACGATATCGCTCACGGTGCGGCAAAACGTCCTACTCACTGGAATACACTCTTCGACCTCACAAGATATGAGGTTGCCGCTCACAAATGGGCTGACCTTTCCGAAGGCGGCTACGGCTGCAGCATTATCAACGACTGCAAATACGGCTATGACATTCACGGCAGCCACATGAGAATCACTCTCATGCGTGCCCCCACCTGCCCTGACAGAACAGGTGACCATGGCATCAACACATTCAGATATGCTTTCTATCCTCATGAAAATGACTGGAGAAACGAAACCGTTCAGAAAGCCCTTGCATTCAACATTCTGCCCGTTGCATTCTACAATAAGGATGCCGTTGAAGGCAGCATAGATGCAGGCTTCAGCATTGCAAGAACAAGCAAGAAGAATGTAATTATCGATGCAATCAAAAAAGCGCAGGACGGCAACGGCTGCATTATCAGAGTTGTTGAAGAAGAGCAGAACAGAGGCAAATGCAGGCTTGACCTCGGCTTCAGCTTCAGCAAGGTTATCGAATGCAACATGATTGAAGAAGACAAGGCTGAAATTGAATGCGACGCAAACGGATTTGAATTCAGCATCAAGCCCTTCGAGGTTAAAACATTCAGAGTTATCTAACGCAAAAAGGTCGATTCCCGAAAAAGGAACCGACCTTGATTTTTTGTTTATTTGAATGAATAGCAATAAACCTTTGCCCATGCGAGAACTCTTTCTCTGTTCCACTTTTTGGGCATCATTGCGCAAGCGGCAATAACTCTGCTCATCTGTCCGCCGCAGGTTATGATTTTCTTGAGCAACGCAGGGTCTTTGCATACTGTTTTTGCCTTATTAACCATATCCTTGGGGTCAAACTCAAAAAGCTTTGTGATGCTGTTAAAATCCGCACCCATTGTGATATCGCTTTCGGTAATCATTCCGCTGTTGAAGCAATAATCAATTTCATCGGGAGTAAGGTTAAGCAGAACCTTTTTGCCGCAGGCAAGAGGTGCAAGACCTGCTCCGATTTTTTTATAATACTCCGTCTGATAGCTCCAGAGGGTATTGGCTGTGAATTCGCAATTCTTATCTGCAAGAACGGTATCTGCGAGCATTCTTGAAGCCTTAAGCGTATTTGCGATGCCCGAACCTATAAGGGGAACCGTCATGAATGCACTGTCGCCGATTGCCGCATAGCCGTCCGCAACCATAACCGAAAGAGGCTGGCGCACGGGAATCTCAACAAACTGACCGCCTCTGACAATCTCTGTACCGAGTCTGGGATTGGATTCACGCAGGAAATCGGCAAATTCATCAAGCTCTTCCTTGGTGAATTCCTCAAATCTGCCCACGAGAAGGTCTGTGTATTCATCCTCGGAAGCAACCCAGCTGACGCCTCTGATTCCGCCTGCAAAAAGCATAACCTTGAATTTGGCTTCAACCTCTTCTTCACTTGCTTTATTGAAGAACGCTCTGTAAATTGTGATTTTTTCAATTCGTTCAGGCATTTTTTCAATTCCGAGATACTCGGGAAGATTGCTGCGCACGGGAGAATTCATTCCGCATGCATCAATAATAAGGTCGCCGTATACATCGCCTTTTGCGGTTTTTATGCCTGCAACTCTGTTACCGAGCATAATCGGTCCGAGAACCTCGCAATCATATTCGATTTTAACGCCCTTTCCGAGCGCATGATTTATGAGATGCTCATAAATATCACGGCGCTCCATTTTAATCTCAAGCTTATCCTGCGGAACATGCTGACGCAGACCCTTGGGACAAGTTGGCGAGAAAAAAGTCATATCCTCTTTGTATTCGTATTTATCCTCGGGAGGCATGGGTATGCCTGCATATTCAAGGGATTTGGGAGCGAAAATATCTGTCCAGTCGTAGCCGAGAGTTCCCTCTTTTTTCTTTTCGTAAACGGTAACGTCAAAGCCCTCCGCCGCAAGAAGAGCTGCCGCCGAAATACCGCCGTGGCCAAGACCTGCAACAATAATTTTTTTATTCATTGCGTTCCTCCTGATTCATATTCAATCCATTATATCATTATATTAAACATATGGCAACTATGCAATGTAATTTGCATTTTCGCAAACCTCAACATAGAATTTGCGGAGCTTGAAAGGATTATGGAAAACGCCCATATAATCCGTATGGTCCATTGACTCAATAAGGGGCATAACATTCCAGATTCCCTTTTCAACATTATCGGCATCGAAAACCTTATAAGGCTCGCCATCGGGATGATGCGCGGAATTCGTGCTTACTATGCCGTCATTCACTCTCCAGCTTTCGTCAATGGCAATGCCGTAAAGCTCATCTCTGTCATAGGAGCAGATATTGGGTGATGTGAGCAGGAAAAGCGGATTCATTGAGAATTCGGGATAGAGTCTGCCCGTAACGGGACCCTCATAAACGCATTCCGAATGATAGGAATAATAATAAACGCCGTCAATCATTTTTATGCGCTCGTTTGCTTCTGCTGCACCTTTAACGGTAAGGTCATAATAGGCGGAATCTTTTGAATTGAGCATTGTTTCGATAAGCTCAAAATCAAATTTTCCGTCAAAGCCGTCGGCAGGATAATCCGTAAAGCCGAAATGCTCAAGCTGAATATCCCAGATTGGACGAAGAGGAGTGTTATCAAGAATGCCCCATATATAATAGAAGCTGTGCACCATTATATTTATTATGGGCAGATTATCTTTATCCGCCGCAAGAGAACCGTTATGTGGAGCAGAAAGAGTTGTTACCGAATGGATATATTCACCCTTGCCGCCCTTGAAGAAATCGGATACGCCGTCACCCGCGGCAACCTCTTCGGGTGCGCCGTATTCAAGAATTGACGCAAACAGACGGATTGTTACACCGCCCATACTGTGACCGATAAGGTTGATTTTGATTATATTGCCGTTTTCATCCCGCTGACCGAAAGTTTCGCAAAGAGGCTCACTATATGTTCTGCCGTATCTTGAATGACCGTGTTCTTCGGAATGAGCCTTGCCGTAGTCTACCCTTGTGCCCGTAAGCTGTGCATAAAGCTCGCAGGCTCTGTCCCATGCGGATGAGTTGCCGCCAACAGTTGCGGCACAAACATCGTAACCCTGCTTTTCAAGGTAACCGAGCACATCGCCTGCGGTTGTGCCCCAATAAGGCACAAGGCTGTCAATCAGCTGATAGTCACCCCAACCCATAAGACCGTGAACGAAAACAAACGGATAGTCTGCTGCTTCGTTTTTCTCGTTGCCCGCAAAAGCCGTGACGGAAAAAGCGCAAAGCATAACTGCAAGGCAAGCAATAACAGACAGTATTCTTTTCATAATATACCCCACTTTTTTATACTTTTGCAGTAAAATACTGCAAATTCAGTATAAATAAAGCATTATTATTTGTCAAGAAACTATGTCAGTCAATTTTAATCAATTGATTAGAAATATGACTGTTTTTTGGGAGGCATTACAAATTGCTATAGCACGGAATATACAGATATTCCGAGAACATCCGAAGAAGTAATCCTTCGCCTGAGATTGCAGTTTTTACCCTTTTGAGGCGGTGAGTACAATGAAGACGGGCGACAGAATATACAGATATTCCGAGAACGTCTGAAGAAGTAATCACCCCTCAAAAGGGTAAAAAAAATGAACAATGAATAATATGAAGGCTTAATACTATAACATTACAATCGGCTCTTGCATTCCAAAAAATGTTGCATTAAGCATTCTACTATTCATTATTCATTAATTAATGCCCCTGATCGCGCAAGCAAAGGCATTCTGGTGCCGGTGACCGGACTTGAACCGGTACGGTGTTGCCACCGAGGGATTTTAAGTCCCTTGCGTCTGCCGATTTCGCCACACCGGCAACTTTGCGGTCAGAAAAGGGCATAACTATCCCTTTACCCAAACCATCGGCATTATTATATAGCACTGTTGCCGTTTTGTCAACCGAATTCGGGATTTTTTAATATTTTAATTCAGAAAAATAAATTCCGTAATACTCAAAAACTTTGTTTATCAAGGCTGTTTGCTATTGATATTTTATATTAAAGAGTGTAAAATAATCTGAGAAGATTTGCAGTAATTTCCAAAGGAGAAATAATAATGAAAATTTATCCCCTTGATCTGGCAACCCTGATAGAAAGCAAGAATTACGAGGGAGTTGTTGCTCTGATAATCTCCAAAATCCCCGTTATTCTTTCGGCATTGGTGATTATAGTTGTTGGCTTTATCATCAGCAATTTTATAGGCAAGCTTGTAGTAAAAGGTATGCAGGCAAAGGGCGTTGACCCCTCAATCCACACTTTTATAAGAACCTGCGTTACAATGCTGCTCAAGCTTGTGTTCATTCTTTCCGCATTATCAACGCTCGGTATTAACGTAACATCATTCATCACCGCCGTTGGTGCCGCAGGTGTTACGGCAGGTCTCGGTCTTCAGTCAAGCGTCAGCCAGCTTGCAAGCGGAATTCAGATTCTTATCAACCATCCGTTCAAAAGCGGCGATTATGTTGAGCTCGGCACAGTCAGCGGCAAGGTACACGAAATCAAGCTGATGTATACCGTGTTTATAACTGCCGATAACAAGCAGGTTATTGTTCCGAATTCAACAATAACAACAGGCAACATAATCAATTATAATGCAGAAAACAGACGCAGGCTTGACCTTGTTTATTCCGTGGCATACGATCAGGATATTTCCAAGGCCAAAGAAGCAATTCTTGAAACAGTAAAAGCAAATCAGCTTATTCTCACAGCCCCTGCCCCGATTATTGCCGTTAAAGAGCATGCGGCAAGCTCAATCAACATCGCATGCCTCATCTGGTGCAACGGCGACGATTACTGGGATGTTTTCTATTATATGCAGGAGCAGGTAAAGCTTTCGTTTGACAAGCACGGAATTTCAATCCCCTATAATCAGCTTGATGTTCATATCAGTAAGGAGTGATAAACGGTGACAAAGCTGCTGATTAAGATTTTCGTAAAAAACAGCGAAAATACGGGCAATGAACAGGTCAGAATGCGCTACGGAATCCTCAGCGGAGTTGTAGGCATTATTCTGAATGTAATTCTCTCCGTTTTCAAAATGATTTTCGGAGCAATTACCCGAAGCGTTTCAATCGTTGCCGACGGCGCAAACAACATATTCGATGCGGTTTCTTCGGTTATAAGCCTTGCAGGCTTCAAGATTTCAGGCAAGCCTGCAGATAAAGACCATCCCTTCGGTCACGGCAGGATAGAATATGTTTCAGCCCTGACCCTTGCATTTGTAATAATCATGATGGGCATTGAGCTTATCAAATCTTCAATCGATAAGTTTTCAAACCCCGAGAAGGTTATTTTCAGCGTGCCTGCGGTTATTGTCCTTGTGTTTTCAATTGCGGCAAAAATCTGGCTTGCCGCTTTCAATAAAACAATCGGCAAGAAAATCAACTCCGTTTCGGTTGATGCTGTTGTTGCAGACAGTTTAGGCGATATTGCCGCAACAACCTGCTCGCTGATTGCTCTTGTCGCCTCAAAATTCACCGATTTGCCCGTTGATGCCGTTATGGGTATCATTGTTGCGGGCGTTGTGCTCTATGCGGGAATCGGAATCATCAAGGACACCCTCGGTCCCCTTCTCGGCGAACCGCCGGATAAAGAGTTTGTTGAAGAGCTTGAAGCATTTGTGCTTTCGTATGACAACGTTATCGGAATTCATGACCTTGTGCTTCACGCCTACGGTCACGGCAAAGTGTTCGGCTCACTTCACGCAGAAGTGCCCTCAGACATTGATATGATTCATATTCACGATACAATCGACCTTATTGAAAAGGACATAAAAGAAAAGCTCGGCATTGAAATTTCAATCCATATGGACCCCGTTCTTGTCGGCGACAAAATGACCGATGAGCTGAAAAGCAAAACCGCTGAAATTCTCAGCGGCATTTCCCCTGAACTTACATTCCACGATTTCAGAATAGTCACGGGTCCCACCCATACAAATCTTATTTTCGACGTTGTTATTCCTCATACTTCAAAGCTCACCGAAACGGAAATAAAATCCCGTTTTGACAGCGAGCTCAACAAAACCGAAAAGCAGTATTTTTCCGTTATTACTTTTGACCGCAGCTATGTATAGTTTGTTTGCAAACGATATTTGTCTGCTCCGGATTCAGCGGCTTACGGCTATGGGCTCCTTTTGAAAGGAGCTGTCCGCAGGACTGAGGATTGGAATGCACAGCATTCGGCGATTGCAAATCGCTATGTTTTTTCACAAGCAACCCTCCGTCTTTTGCTTCGCAAAATCCACCTCCCTTAAAAGTGAGGCAAATCTCCTTGCCAATAAACTCCAAAATACGCTAAATATTGTGGTCAAAGCAAAATAACAGCGGATATTTAGCAAAATAGCCAAAAAAAGGCGCATTATTTTCTATATTTTTTATTAGCTAATTTTCATAATATGCTTTTCAAAATCCAAAAAATATTGTAGAATAAACATATATCATTTTTCGGAGGATTTTTGCTATGCCTGAACGTTACGAAGAATTTACAACCATTCCCGTTGGTAAGCTCGGCATCATTGCTCTGCCCGGCTGCGAATCAGTTGCCCAAAAAATCGATTCTTATCTCGTTAAATGGAGAAAAGAAAGAGAAAGCGAGCATAAGGATACTCTCCAGTTCGCAGGTTACGAAAGAGATACATACATCATCAACGCTTCTTTCCCCAGATTCGGCACGGGTGAAGGCAAGTGCGTTATCAAGGATACTGTAAGAGGATATGACATTTTCATTCTCTGCGATGCTTTCAACTATGGCGTTGAATATAAGATGTACGGCAAATATGTTCCCATGAGCCCCGATGACCATTACGCAAATCTTAAGAGAGCTATCAGCGCAATTGCAGGTAAGGCAAGCAGAATCACCGTTATTATGCCCATGCTCTATGAAGGCAGACAGCACAGACGCTCCAGCAGAGAGTCGCTTGACTGCGCAGATATGCTGCGTGAGCTTTGCCTTGAATACGGCGTTGACAACATCATTACTTTCGATGCTCACGATCCCAGAGTTCAGAACGCAATTCCTCAGAGCGGTTTCGAAAATGTTCAGCCCGTTTACCAGATGATAAAGGCTATTTGCAAGAATGTTGATGACCTCAAGATTGATAATGACCATATGATGGTTATCTCCCCCGACGAAGGCGGTATGGGTCGCTGCATCTATTTCTCATCGGTTCTCGGCGTTGACCTCGGCATGTTCTATAAGCGCCGTGACTATTCTGTTATCATCGACGGCAGAAACCCCATCGTTGCCCATGAATTCCTCGGTACCAATGTTGCAGGCAAAGATGTTATTATCATTGATGACATGATTTCATCAGGCGATTCGATGATTGAGGTTGCTACAAAACTCAAGGAGCTCAAAGCTAACCGCATTTTCATCTGCGTTTCATTCGGACTTTTCTGCAACGGTCTTGAAACATTTGATAAGGCTTATGCTGACGGTCTTATCGATAAGGTATTCACAACAAACCTTATCTATTCTTCACCCGAGCTTCTCGCAAGAGAATGGCATGTCAGCGTTGACCTCTCAAAATACTGCTCATACATCATCGATACTCTTAACCATGATGACTCAATCAGCGGTCTTCTTGATCCCAAGGACAGAATCAACAACATCCTTATCAAATACGGCTTCAAGAAGGAAAACGAATAAAATAATCAGCCGCCGGGTCTTCAGCTCGGCGGTTTTTGTTCAGGAGAATGAATATGCAAAATATGGATTTCAAATTCAGAAACGGTAAATTCAGAATCATGCAGATTGCCGATACTCAGGAATCGGGCAAGGTTGCCATCGACACAATAAGATTTATCGCCGCTGCTCTTGACAAAGAAAAGCCCGACCTTGTTATTTTTACGGGCGACCAGATAAAAGGCTACTCTTCAAGCTTTCAGGGCGAAAAGGGCAAACAGAATGTCAGAAATGTTATCAAAGCCCTGCTTGCTCCGATTGAAGAAAGAAAAATTCCCTTTGCCATGACATTCGGCAACCATGACGGCGATTCCGCACTCACCAACAACGAGCAGTTTGAGATTTATAAAGAATCGCCCATGTTTGTTTGTTCGGAGCCTGCAAGCGAAGATGACAAAGCTACATACTGTCTCAAGGTTCAGAACGAAAACGGAGAAGACAAAAGAATCATCTATCTTTTCGACTCCCATTCAAAAGCACCCGACGGAGGCTACAGTGCAGTTCATCCATATCAGCTTGACTGGTACAGAGGCGTGCGTGATTCCTATGAGAATCCCATTCCCTCGATTGCATTTCAGCATATTCCCACGCCCGAATATTTTGATGTTATCAAGCGGGTCAGACGTTTTTCAAAGGGCTGCGTAAGAGCTTACGGCAACCACAAAAACGAATGGTATGTGCTTGACCGCAACAACTGCGGTCTGCGTGACTTCATGGGCGAAACTCCCGCCGCACCGTTTGTTAACAGCGGCGAGATTGATGCTTTTCTCGAAAAAAAAGAGGTTGAAGCGCTTTTTGTAGGTCATGACCATAATAACAGCTTCGTTGCCGATTACAAAGGCATCAAACTCGGCTACACTCAGGGCTGCGGCTTCAACGTTTACGGACCGGGTTACAACAGAGGCGTAAGAATAATCGACCTTAACGAAAACGGCGGCTTTGAAACAAAAACAGTTACCTTCGGTGAGCTTTTTGAAAAGAACGATGTTACCAAAAAAGCAAAATTCGTTTTATATTCATATGCTCCGACAAGCGTTTCCGCAGTTGTAACCTTTGTTAAGGAAGCAGCGTTTGTTGCTCTCGGCGCAGGCGCAATAGCACTTGCGGTTAAGAATCTTAAAAAGAAATAATCTGAACAAATAAAAATGCAGGGCTGCAATCATGCAACCCTGCGTTTCTTATTTTACTTCCTTAAAATATTTCTTAAAGCTTGAACCGTCATCATTGTCTGTCCATGTGAGGCAAAGACCTGCATTCATAAGCAGTGCGCCCGAATAGATTTCGCCCGTTTCTTCATCCTGATAATACTTATCGGGGTCAAGACCCTTAAGCTTGAGTGTGAACGCATCGTCGTAAGGCTGGCGCATAACAACGCTGGTTACAAGTGCTTCGGATTTATCCTCTGCAACAAACATCCATGCCGCTCTGAAAGCATCCTCAAAGGGGCTGATAAGTCTGTAAAGCTCACCGAAATGGATAACATCATAATATTTATGATACTCTGCAACCTGAGCCTTGACAAGCTCTGCTTCTTCTTCTGTAAATTTGTTGGGATTAAGCTCATAACCGAATGAGCCCCAGAGAGCAACGTTACCCTTTGTATCATAACCGGTTCTTCTGCTTGCGGAAACATGAGCACCCATTGTTGACGCAGGATAACACATCGAAGTGCCGAACTGAATTGCAAGGCGTTCAATCGGGTCTGTGTTATCGCTTGTCCAGATCTGGGGTGAATAATAAAGCATTGCGGGGTCAAAACGTCCGCCGCCGCCCGAGCAGTTTTCAATCAGCATATCGGGGAATGCCTTTGTGAGTCTGTCCATAACCTCGTATGTGCCGAGAACATAGCGATGGAAAACTTCCTTCTGTCTGTCCGCAGGAAGAATTGCCGAACCGACCTCCGTAAGATTGCGGTTGAAATCCCACTTGAGATAATCAACCTTGTTGGCAGAAAGAACTTTATACATCTCATTGAAGATATAATCACGGACATCCTGTCTTGAATAGTCAAGAACATACTGATGTCTGCCGATGGATTTTTCTCTGTTGGGTACATGCAGGCACCAATCGGGGTGAGCTCTGTAAAGATTACTGTCACGGGAAATCATTTCAGGCTCATACCAGATGCCGAATTTAAGACCGAGAGCATTGATGCGGTCGATGAGGTTTGCAAGAGTGCCGCCGAGCTTTTCTTCGTTAACCTGCCAGTCGCCAAGCGAGCTGCGGTCATCATTTCTGTAACCGAACCAACCGTCATCCATAACAAGCATTTCAATGCCGAGCTCCTTTGCCTTTGCTGCAAAGGAAACAATTGTGTCACCGTCAAAATCCATGCCCGTTGCTTCCCAGTTATTGATAAGAAGCGGACGCTTGATATTTTTCCACTTACCTCTTACAAGGTGCTTTGAATAGAGTTTATGGAAGGTGCGGCTCATTTCACCGATACCGTTTGCCGAATAAACCATAACAGCTTCGGGAGCATCAAAGCTTGCGCCTGCTTCAAGCTTCCAGCCGAATGAATCGGGGTTTATGCCCATGAGGAATCTTGTTCCGCCGTAGCCGTCAACCTCAACATCAATCGCAAAGTTACTGCTGTAAACAAGATTAAAACCGTAAGCATTGCCGAAATCCTCGGTTGTGTTGTTATCAACAAGTGCGGCAAAGGGGTTCTGGAAATGGCTTGATGAACCTCTCTTGCTCGAAACACCCTGCCTGCCTCTTGCAAGGGGACGCCTTTCAAGGCTCCTTTCCTTGACCCACTTACCGTAAAGGGTAAGCAAATCATAGTTATATGTTGAAAAATCGATGCAGCAGCTGAAAACTCTTTCGATATCAACCGCTTTATCGGAATTGTTTATGATTTTAACCCGTCTTGTCATTGCGCCGAGGTTTTCAAAAACGGTATAATAAAGCACCGCCTGAACACCCGTTACGGCATCCTCTGTCAGAATTTCAAGGGTTGAAGCTTCGGAATCATCCTCCGTATACAGAGAAGGCATACCTTCGATTCCGGGCTTGCCGCTGTATATTTTATGGGATTTATAGCGCATGTCCGTAACATTGTTGCCGTCTGCATTTCTGATTGCAACCGCAGAAATCCTGAAATCGCCCGAGCCCTCACCCTGATATTCAAGGGGGCAAACATCGGGAGAAAATTTCCAATCTTTGATATTAATGTTATTGGGGCTGAAAGATGCAAAGGGGCTTCTGAATTTAAATGCGGAAAGGTTTGTATCGGGAATCTTTGCACCGTAATAAAGATGGGCAAGATAATTCTCTTCGTATATTTCAATTACATAGCTTGAGGTTGCGGTATCAAGCTTAAAAATCTTTTTAACGCTGTCAAAACTAATAGGCATTTCAGATATTCTCCTTTATCATAGCATTTATTTTTTCACGAACTCCGAGAAGCCATTCAGCCTCATGCGGATACTCTGTAAAGGATTTTAACCTTACAGCTTCGGTGCTCAAGAATTCTTCAACCTTTTGGCGACCCGCTTTATTTTCAAGGGTTTTGAGCGCCATCATATCCTGAAATCCGTCATAAAACACCTTGAGTCTAAGGCTGGCAAGGGCTTCACCTTTACATGACGGATAAACAACAAATGAATCTCCCGATGGAAAGCTTCCGCCTGCATCGGTTACTTTATAGGGGTCAATCGCAGCAACGGAATACTGCAGGTTATAGAAATTATAGCCCCACTGCAAAAAGCCTTTTACATCGTATTTATACAGCAGCATGCCGAGGATTCTGTTTCGCAGGGAGGGCATTGCCATAAAACGGTTGGGCACACAATTCTTATACTGACCGCAGCAATAATATGTCCAGAGCTCAGGCACCTTACCCTTGAATTCCTCAATATGGTCTTCGCACGGAATAGGCAGCCTGACCGCTCCTTTTTCATAAAACGCATAATCCGAAAGAGCATCAATAACACGCATTCCCTTTAATAATTTCGAAATGAGAGCTGCTCTGCGCTTATAGACTTTCAAGTCACCCATCGAAGGCTCATCAGAAACATGGAAAAAGCATTTATCCTTTATTCCGTTTTCTTCAATAAATTCCATCAGCTTTGCCGCAAACGCACGCAGGAAAGCATCATATTTTCTGCTTGAGGTTCTTGTTCCCCAGCCAAAAATCTTCTTTTCCCTGCCTTTTCTGTCAGTTGCAACAATCTTGGGAGCATGCTTTGCACCCCACTGAGTGAAAAGATGGCTCATTTCAAAATATTCAACACCGCATTCCTTGCACATTTCAATCCATTTTTTAAGATTGGAGAAATCGAACAGATATCCTTTGCCGTTCTTTTTAACGCCGACAAGCTGAACGGTTCTTCTTTCGCCGCCGACTTTTGTATCGAGCGGAGGAGTGAAAACGGGGGTAAGGATGCAGTTGATTCCGTGCTCAACAGCCGTTTTTATAAAATTCCTGTTTATGCGCCAGAACTCATCACTCATTGCTTCAACGCCGTAATAATTGCAAAGGCAATCGGCATGATACCAGCAGGTATGAATAAGCGTCTGCTTTTCAAGGCAGCAATCGATAACATCAACCGTTACCGAGCCTTCCGCAACGGTTTTTCCGTTTTCGGAAAATAAAACTTTAAGCTCCGATTCTCCCGTTATCTTTTCTTCGGGAGAAACCTCAACCCAGATGCTGAACCATTTGCCGCCTTCAACGGTTATTTTGCCGTCAACGGACTCGAGCACATCGGGATACATGCCCGAAGTTTTGCGCAGAAAGAAATCGTCGGCGTCATCGTGGCACGCGGTTCCTACAGGAACATCCTTAACAAGATAGAGCTTTGAGAATTCCGCAAGGCTGCCCGAAACGCTTACATCAAGAGCAATATTCTTTTCGCAGCAAAAAGCAGCCTGAAACGAAGCCTTTTCGTTTTTCAGCATTGAGAATTTTTCAAAAGCTTTTGCTTTGGGCTTTTCATCCGAAAAAACTTTTTCGAGTGAGCTGAGAATAATCAATTCCATGTTTCCGCCTCCCCGACGCTTTATTTACCGCTCATTATTCTGTCTTTTTCAACGGTTTTATCAATTGCGGTAATAACCGAATTTTCAAAGCCCGTTTCTTTAAGACTGCAGACACCCTCGATGGTTGTGCCGCCGGGTGAGCAAACATTTCTGATAAGCTCACTCACTGCAAGCGGACTTTCAAGAAGCATTTTTGCGCTTCCGAGAAGCATCTGAGCCGCAATATCCTGCGAGATTTTTGCCGGAATGCCGTATTTTACGCCTGCTGCGGCAAGGGCATCGGCAAACATATAGGCAAATGCAGGTGCGGAGCCTGCAACGGCAGTAAACGCCGAAAAGTATTTTTCTTCAATTTCAACCGCTTTTCCGAAACAGGAGCAAAAACTCATTGCAAACTCTTTATCGTTTTCGGTTACAGCAGGCGAAGCACAGATTGCCGTCATAGATTCGCCGACGGCTGCATTTATATTCGGCATAATGCGGATAACTCTCGCATCAAAGCCGAAGCAGTCAACAAGCTTTTCGGTTGTTGTGCCTGCCGCAGTAGAGATAACAAGCGGATTATTTTTTGCTGCCTCATTTTTAACTGTTCCGATAAGTGACGCAATATCCTTGGGCTTAACTGCGATGACCGTCACATCACATTTGCCGATTATTTCAGCCGCAGAGCCGAAGGGCACAACGGAAAGTTCGTTCTTTAACAGAGCGGTTTTCTCGCTGCTTATATCAAAAATCGCAATCTCTTCTGCAGGGATAATTTCCGAAGAAACAACTCCCCTAAGAATTGCCGAAGCAAGATTGCCCGTACCTATAAAACCTAATTTCATGCGGAATTTCTCCTTTGTTTTAACTGTTGAGAAAACCCGAACGCAAGCAGTTTCGGGCTTTATCAAGAGTTAAAAGCGCAGAGTTGTTGCTCTGCGCTTTTCTTCTTGTTTAAAATTAAAGCTGGGATGTGCAATGGGGGCATCTTGTTGCTTCGATTGCAATTTCGCTCTTGCAGAAGGGGCACTCCTTGGTTGTGGGGTCTGCCGGAGCTTCCTCCTCTTTTTTCTTTGCTTTATCAGCAACTGTGTTGATTCCCTTAATAAGAAGGAATACAACAAAAGCCATGATGAGGAAATTGATAACTGCGCTGATAAAGTTGCCGTAAGTAAGAACAGCTGCGCCTGCTGCCTGAGCATCTGCGAGAGTTGCATATTCGCCGCCGTCAAGAGCAACAAACCAGTTTGAGAAATCGATTCCCTTTGTGATAAGACCGATAACGGGCATAACAATGTCATCAACGAGCGACTTAACGATTGCCTGGAATGCACCGCCGACGATAACGCCGACTGCAAGGTCAATAACGTTGCCTCTCATGATAAACTTTTTGAATTCACCCATGAATCCCTTTCCTTTTGCCATTTGGAAAACCTCCTAAAAATTTTTAACAAATACAATTTAACAAAAAATTCGTCAAAGGTCAACACCTTCGAGATTAAAATTTGGAATAAAACTTTCCGTTGCCGCTTCTCCGCTCTGAAAATTGCAGTTTTCAAAGCCCATCGCGAGTATTTTTGCCTTGACTATCGAATATTCTCTCGAGGAAAGCTTTCGGTTAATGGGCGGCATTTCTTTGGCTTTGCCGAACGGAGTATACTGCCTCATAACGCTGATATATGTTTCGGGAGGCAGATTATCGCTGACCCATTCAAAAACCTTGACAGCCTGCGAAATGTTGCCCGGCAGAACCATATGCCTGATTATCAGACCTTTTTTGGCAATTCCGTTTTCGTCAAGCTCAATCTGCCCGACCTGCCTGTGCATTTCAAGAACGGCTTTCGATGCAAATTCAAAATAATCCTCTGCACCCGAATATTTGAGAGCGGGAGCGGAATCTAAATATTTGATATCGGGCAGGTAGATATCAATAAGCCCCTTGAGCATTTTCAGGGTTTCAGCTTTTTCATAGCCCGAGGAATTATAAACAACGGGCACGGGCGAATTATATTCCGCAAGAGTTTTTGCGAGCATCGGCACATAATGGGTCGGGGTTACGAGATTAAGATTATGCACACCCGATTCAAGCAGCCTGTCAAATATTCTTTTAAGCTCATCGGGCGAAACATCTTTGCCGAATGCTTCGTGGCTGACCTGCCGGTTCTGACAGTATACGCAGCCGAGATTGCATCCCGAAAAGAAAACCGTTCCCGAACCTTTGGTTCCGCTCAGGCAAGGCTCTTCCCAGAAATGGGGAGCTGCTCTGGCAACTCTGAAATTCTCGCCGACTCCGCATACACCTTTTTCCGAATTTCTCTGCACCCCGCAGCTTCGGGGACAAATGTTGCAAACCATATATTTCACCTGCCTTATAAAAGTAATTATACATATATAATTTAAAATTACAAGTTGCTTTTATAAATATAATAGTGTATAATGAATACGTATATATCCGAAAGGGTGATTTTTATGTTTCTTGCAATTGATATAGGTAACACAAATATAACCATGGGCGCTTATGACGGCGACAACCTTGTTTTTGTTTCGCGCCTTGCAACCGACCGTTCAAGAACACCCGACCAATATGCGGTTGAATTCAAGCAGATTTTTGCTCTGCACAACGCACCCTCGGGCAGCTTCAGCGGAGCGGCGCTCAGCAGCGTTGTGCCCGAGCTTTCGGCAACAATGTGCGAAGCAATCGAAAGAATAACGGGTCACAGACCGATGCTTCTCGGTCCCGGGATCAAAACGGGAATGAACATACTTATTGATAACCCTGCACAGCTCGGCGCAGACCTGCTCGCAGGCTGCATCGGTGCGGCAGCGCTTTATCCCCTGCCCTGCCTTGTTATAGATCTCGGTACGGCAAGCAAGATAAGCGTTATTGATAAAAACGGTGCATTCAGAGGCTGCACAATCGCTCCGGGAATCGGCATTTCGTTGGACGCACTTTCGCAAAGAACTTCTCAGCTGCCGAGCATCAGCCTCAAAACTCCCGACCACGCAATCGGCACAAATACGCTTGACTCCATGCAGTCGGGCACGGTTTTCGGCTTTGCCGCAATGATTGACGGTCTTTGTGAAAAGCTTGAAACAGAGCTCAACCAAGGAAAAATGAGCGCCGTTGCAACAGGCGGACTTGCAAAAGATCTTATCAAGAGCTGCAAGAGAGAAATTGCTTTTAACAGAGAGCTTGTTCTCTACGGCTTAAAGGTGCTTTACGAAAAGAATAAAAAGTAATTTTTGTCAGTAATATTTAATTCGTCAAATTTTGCGCTGCATCCTTTTACGGAGCAGCAGCAAGGAGGAATATAAATGTCAAAAAACTCAGCAAAAAAACAAAATCTCGGGCACATACTGCGCCTGACCCAGCTGTCCGTGCTTGTGGCGCTGCTGATTATCTTCGGCTTCACAAACATCGGATACATCAAAATCGGAGTTATTGAGATAACTCTGAACATCATCCCCGTTGCCATTGGCGCAATTGTACTCGGACCTTTTGCCGGGGCAATATGCGGTGCGGTTTTCGGTCTTACCAGCTTCTGGCAGGCCGCTTCGGGAACAAGCGCATTCGGATTCATGCTGTTTCAGCACAGCCCCGTCAACACTTTCATCATCTGCTTCCTGCCGAGACTTCTTGAGGGCCTGCTTACCGCTCTCATCTTCATGGCTATGATGAAGGCTTGCAAGTACAAAAATTCCGTTCCGTGCGCTGTGGCAAGCCTTTGCTGCCCTCTGCTGAACACCCTTTTGTTTGTCGGCTCTTTCATTCTTTTCTTTATGAAAACCGAGATTTTCAGCGGACTCTATACGCAGTCTGCCGCAAACAGCATTGCCGCTTTCTTTATCTGGTTTGTAGGTCTTAACGGTCTTGTTGAGGCAATAGCAGGCTTCATAATCGCAACGGCTGTTTCAAAAGCACTTCTCGTTGCAAACAAAAGGCTCAAATTATAATTAAAGTAACACAGGTAAGGTGATAAAATGCCTATTAAAATATCCAACGAACTTCCTGCCCACAAGGCGCTTGAAGCAGAAAACATTTTCGTTATGACTGAGGACAGAGCAATCAGCCAGGATATCCGACCGCTTCGGATTATCCTGCTTAACCTCATGCCCACAAAAATCGAAACGGAAACACAGATTCTGCGCCTTCTGAGCAATTCTCCGCTTCAGGTTGAGGTTGAGCTTCTGCAGGTTAAATCCCATAAATCAAAAAACACTTCAGCCGAACATATGCTCAAATTTTATAAGACCTTCGATGAAATCTGCGACCAGAAATATGACGGCATGATTGTTACGGGCGCACCCGTCGAAAACCTTGAATTTGAGCAGGTGGATTATTGGGATGAGCTTTGCACCATTTTTGAATGGAGCAAAAAGCACGTTTACTCAACCTTTCACATCTGCTGGGGCGCTCAGGCGGCTCTCAACTACCATTACGGAGTGCCGAAATATCCGCTTGAGAAAAAGCTTTTCGGAGTTTTCCCCCACAGAAGCCTTGATACTCTGCATCCGCTTATGAGAGGGCTTGACGATGAATTCTATGTTCCGCATTCAAGACACACGGAAAACAGAATGAGTGATATCGCCCTTGTAAAAGACTTGCAGATTATATCTTATTCGGATATGGCGGGCGTTCACCTTATCTCTGACATGGCTTGCAGAAACTTTTTTGCAACAGGTCACTCCGAATATGACAGAGATACCCTTTCAAAAGAGTATTTCAGGGACGTAAACAAGGGGCTTCCCATTGATGTGCCTTTTAACTACTTCCCCGATAACAATCCGACCCTGACACCCAAAATGGAATGGCGCAGCACAGCAAACATAATATTTGCGAACTGGCTGAACTATTTCGTATACCAGCAAACGCCCTATGATTTAAGCAATCTTTAATTGAATCGGGAATAAAAAAGCGCCGCCCTGCAATCCTGCGGGGCGGCATGGAAGAGAAAATAAATTATCTGTTTAAAAAATAAATTGCGGCACACGCAAGAGCTGCGTGCAGAATAATTTCGGCAGGCAGACCGAGCATGAATTTCATATGTTTGGTTTTATGCCTTATCAGCTTCATTGTGATAAACATCGGCAATGCGCCTCCGATAAGTCCGACACCCATGAGGGTTGCTTCGGGAATTCTCCACGCACCTTTTTTTGCGGCAGATTTGTCATAAACCGTCAGCACAACGGCGGCAACGGCAACAACTGCAGCATAAACAACAATCCATTTAAGATTTTGCGGCATCTTAAATCATCCTTTACTTTGAAATCAAGAAAGAGGACAGATATGAAGAAAATATCGTCGCTGTTTATTATTATATGCTTTCTGCTGACCTCATGTCAAGTCGGCAGCGGAACACCGAAAGAAAATCAGACCACCCGAGAAACCGCCGAAAGCACAACGCAGATTTATCTGCCTGATGCTTCGGAATCTGCAACGGTATCAGCATCGGAACAGTTCTCGGTTTCCGAGGGAGTTTCAGACAACATAAGCTTACCCACCGCATCGCAAAGCGCCGTCGCTGTCAACGGCACAACCCAAGGTACGGCGCAAACATCAACGCAAAACACAACAAAGCAAACCGTTCAGACTACAAAAGCTCCCGTAACGCAAAAGCCCACCCAGCCGGTTACCAAACCTGCCCCGAGCCCTGCGCCTGCCGAAATACGGGCAATCTGGGTTTCATGCTATGATTACACAAGCGCCGCAGGCAAAACAAGGGCACAGTACAAGACAATTACGGATAAAATGTTCAAAAACATAAAAAGCAACGGCTTCAGCACGGCGTTTGTTCATCTGCGTGCGAATTCCGATGCCTTTTATAAATCGGATATTTTTCCCTATTCATCATTTATTGCAGGCAAAGAAGGTGCTTCCCTTGCATTCGACCCGTTTGAGGTGCTGCTTGAAAGCGCAAAAGCTAACGGAATTTCAGTTCACGGCTGGATTAACCCGTTCAGGGCATCAACAAAGAATGATGCGAGCCTGCTGAGCGCTGCCAACCCTGCAAAGAAAATTCTTGATTCGGATAATTCCGACGGCAGGGTCTGCATTCTGCCGAACGGAATTTACTTTAACCCTGCGCACACCGAAAACCACAAGCTTATCCTTGACGGAGTGCGTGAAATTCTGACAAAATATGATGTTGACGGAATACATATCGATGACTATTTCTATCCGTCAACAGATGCATCCATTGATGCAAAGCAGTATTCCGCTTACAAGGAATCGGGCGGAAAGTTAAGCCTTGCAAAATGGAGAGTTGCAAACGTCAATGCTTTTGTTTCGGCATTGTATTCTGCGGTTAAAGCGGTTGATTCCTCGCTGATTGTGAGCATCAGCCCCTCGGGTCAGATTGATAAAACGCTCAGCGAATCCTATGCGGATTGCAGAGAATGGCTCTCAAAGAAGGGTTATGCAGATATAATTATTCCGCAGATATATTTCGGCTTTGAGCATCAGACGCAGGATTTCAAAAAGCTGCTTAACCAATGGGCATCGCTCCCGAGGCACAGCTCAGTTACGCTTATCTGCGGAATCGCAGGCTACAAATGTGCAAAAGAGGATGCCTATGCAGGCACGGGCAAAAAAGAATGGCAGAGCAGCTCCGATATTCTTTCACGGCAGCTTACAGCCATAAGAGCAAATAAAAATTACGGCGGTTTTGTTATGTTTTCCTACAGCGACCTTGAAAGGTCGGCATGCAAAACCGAAATCGAGAATCTGAAAAACACAATTAATTCTAAATAAAACGGGGAAAAGTATGAAAAACAACAAAGGAATTATAGCTGCGATAATCTGCATCGCCGTTGCCATTGCAGGAATTATAATCGGCATGGCGGTAACGGGCAAATTCTCACAGCTCAAAAGAAATGAAACCACCACGGCACTCACCACCCAAAAGCAGGAAGAAATAACCGCTCTGCCTGCCAACACAAGGCCGAAAAGCGCACTTCCGGATTCGGTTGTTGCGGCGGTTTACGGTGCATACACAGAAAAGAGCGCCGAAGAAATTGCCGGCTTCGGAGCACACGGCTTCAACACTGTAATCTTTGAGCTTGACAGCGAAAATGCAGATAGCGTTATTTCTCTTATCGAAACGGCGAAAACCGCAAAGCTCTATTTCGGCATCAGGGCAGATGCTTCGGCAAACGATGCTTACATAGTTGATTTCATAAAGAGCAACAATGTTGATTTTGTTATCCTTTCGGGGCTTGACGAAGCAGACGGAAACTTTGCAGGCTCTGTCAGCAAGCTTTGCGAAAGCATCAAGGCAACCGATGCCGCAACATCAATCGGCATTCAGCCTGCAAACGTTGAAGCTGTCAGCAAAAACATAACCGCCCTTATCGGCAGCAAGGCTGATTTTGTTTTTCTCTCGCAAAGCGGCAATTCCGATAATGATATCGCTGCATTCTCAAGAGCGCAGATTGCATGGAGCGGTGAAAGCTCCCCCGTCTGGCTCTGCCACAGTCTTGACGGATTATCATCGTTCAATGCCGACAAAGCGAGCAAAATGATTTCGCTGATTTCCGCTTCGGCTGATATGGTTCTTTGCAAGGGCATTTCTTTCTATCCCTACGAAGAAATCGCTTCTGCAAACGGCGCAGCGGCTGAATCGGTTATCGAGTTCATAAAAACAAGAGAAACATATCTGCTCGATAAGGAATTCGAAATAACCAGCCACAAATCAACAAACATTACTGTTGAAGAATCAAGAATCACATTCAGGGGCACATCAAGCCCTGCATATGACCTTATCTGCAACGGTAAAAAGCTTACCGTTGCCAAAACAGGCGATTTCTCGGTTGACTGCGAGCTCAAAGCAGGTGCAAACGTCATCAAATTTGAGCACAAGGGCAAGACCTATATCTATAACGTAACATATAAAATCAAGCTTCTCAAATCCGTTTCCCCCTCAGAGGATTCATCCGTACCCGGCGGAATGGATTTTGAGGTAAGCGCAATTGCTCTCAAGGGTGCAAAGCTGACCGTTACATTCAACGGCAAAACCGTAAGCATGACAGAGATAGGCAACATTGAAAACGATGAGGATACCTCACCCGATACGGAATCGAATTTCGTGGGCTTCACCGCAACGCTCACTATGCCGCAGGGAACATCCTCCGTTCAGAAGCTCGGCAAATTCACCGTTAAAGCAACCTACGGCTCGCTCACGGAATCTATGAGCGGCGGCAACATAAATGTTACGGCAAAGGCGGTTATCGTTCCCACTCCCGAGCCGCCCGCAACAACCACTACAACAACCACTACACAGCCTCAGACAACTCCTACCGAGCAGTCTACGGGCGAAAACGCAGGCACAACTCTCTCGCAGAATGAAACCTCCTCCGCTCAGGAGAGCTCTTCTGCCTCAGAAACAACGCAGGATTCATATTCGGGCGACAAGCTTGAAAGATACTATTACACCAAGAATTACGGTCTGGGAACTGCAAAAATCTGCGAAATTATCGATGATTATGTTGAGGTTTATCCGGGTAAAACAACGGCAACCTATTCCGTGCCCGATTGCTCTCCCCTGCCTAAAACAACCGTTGACTATGTCAACGATATGGCGGTGCTTGATGAAACGGACACATATTATATCCTCGCTTCAGGCGTGAAAGTTCCCGAGCTTCACGAGGAAAGGCTTGCTTCGGGCGTTAACGGCTCGATAAAACATGTCAGAATTGCTGACGGATATGTTATGCCCAAAAACAGCATCAGAGTTGTTTCAACAAAGTGCAGCGACGACAAAACCGTTATCATTCTTGATATGAACAGGCCCGTTGCTTTCAACGCAAAAATAACAGGTCAGACCTACGGACAGTATGCTCCCGGCAGACTTGTTACTGTCAGCTCACTCAACTGCACGGGGCTTGAGTTCGTTTTCAGCGATACATCCTCCGCAAGCGGCGAAAGCACATTCATGAATTCCGTTATCAAGAGCAGCAAATGGGATTCGGATTCAAGAAAATCAACCGCAACCCTTACTCTCACGCTTGCAAACAAAGGCAAATTCTACGGCTACCATTATGAATACAATAATGACGGCATGCTCGTTATAACAATCAGCCACAAGGCAAAATCGCTCAGCGATGCAGTTATCATGCTTGACCCCGGTCACGGCGGAATTGACCCCGGTGCCGCCTGCGCAGTAAAAGCAACAGGCTTCAGCAACGAAAAGGATATAAACCTTGCAATTGCAAACAAGGTTAAAAAGCTTCTTGAGGCTGAAGGCGCAACCGTTATCATGACAAGAAGCGGTGACGATTGGAAGAGCTACACGCAGAGAAACAACGCCGTTCGTGAGCGTGACCCCGATATGTTCATTGCCATCCATTGCGATTCAAGCAGCTCTTCCTCCGCAACGGGCACATCGGCTTACTATTACAGAGCATATTCCCAGCCTCTCGCAAAGGCAGTTCACGATTCCCTTGTGAACGCCTACAAGAACGAGATATACAAAGACAAAACAGGAATTAAAATTGACAGAGGAACAAATTTCTATGCTTTCAGGGTTACAAGGGTCGAAGAATGCCCCGCAATTCTGATTGAATACGGTTTTGTTTCAAACATCGGCGAATGCGAGGTTCTCCAGTCCCCTGCAAACATGGATATCCTTGCCGAGGCAACGGTTGACGGCATCAAAAAGTATATCTCCGCAAGCTGAAGCGTTCGCTGATATAATCGCAGATTTTATATGCAGGCAGGCTCAGCAGAAACCAGCAGCCGCAAAACTGCAGGCAAATCTGCCCTAAAAGATTGAACGGCTTATGGGAATAATCCCATACCCCCCAGCCAAGGCGGATATTGACTATCAAACCGACGGCAAGCTCAAGGCTTGTTATCACAAAAGCTCCGAGCAAACAGCGGTAAAAAATGCTCGCATCCCTGCTTTTGTTGATAAGGTTGAGCAGCATGAGCACCGCTCCGCCCGTGAGCACCATAGTCCAATGTGTATAACCTCTTACGGCTACCTCAAGCATGCCGTAAATTGTTCCGCCAACGGCAAAGCACATCAGATATTCTTTTAATTTATTCATCCTCAATCACCTTGATTATAATTAGCAAAAGAGGTGCTGTTATGCGGCAGATGACCGCTTTGGTAAAACCTGCTTCATCGCTCTGCAATTTAAAATGCAGCTATTGCTTTTACTGCGACGAAGCCGAAAACAGAAGCGGCGGTGCAGGCTCTGTTATGAGCGGTGAAACCGCCGAAAATCTGATAAAACGTGTTCTTGAATTCTGCGGCGATAACTCTGTTATCAGCTTCATGTTTCAGGGCGGCGAGCCTCTGCTTGCGGGCATTGATTATTTTAAAAAATTTATTGAAACTGCAGACAAGCTTAAGGATGCAGGCACAATCATCCGATATTCCCTGCAAACAAACGGCACTCTCATAAACGAGGATTTCTGCAAGCTTTTCAAAGAAAACAATTTTCTTATCGGCGTTTCGGTTGACGGCGACGAGGCAACGCACAACCGCAACCGCTGCGGCTCATTTGAAAAAGCAATGAGCGGAATTGAGCTTTTGAAAAAACACAACATAGACTTCAACATTCTTTCCGTTATAACGGCTGACACCGATGCTTTGAAGCTTTTCAATTTCTATATGGAAAATGATTTCCGTGATGTTCAGCCTATCTATTGCCTCGACCCGCTGAGCGGAGAAAAGAACGATTTCAGCCTTGATGCAAGAAGCTTTGCAAGATTCCAGAAAAGGTTTTTCAACCTATGGTTTGCCGAGATTTCAAAAGGCGGCAGGTTCTATGTGAGAGATTTCGATAATCTGCTCTCCCTCATGACCAACGGCGTTGCGGAGCAATGCGGTGCAAGCGGCAGATGCAATGCGCAGCTTGTTGTTGAAGCTGACGGCACATGCTATCCCTGCGATTTTTATTGCCTCGATGAATATGAGTGTCCCAACATCAACACGGCATCAATCAACGATATTCTCAACTGCAGCGGTCTGCGCAGATTTCTGGAGCATGATGAGCCGAAGAACAAGCTCTGCCCCTCCTGCCCCGTACGTCAGCTTTGCGGCGGCGGCTGCAAAAGATACAGAAGCCTTTATAATCAGCTTTCGGGTTATTGCCCAAGAATGGATTTTATTATGCACGCAGTTCAAAAAATCAAAAATGTGAGATGATTAACATGAAAAAGCCCAACATTATTTTTTATTTTTCTGACCAGCAGAGAGCTGACAGCGCAGGCTGCTACGGTCAGCGCCTGCCCGTAACTCCAAACCTTGATGCACTTGCGGAAGAAGGCACTTTGTTTGAAAACGCTTTCACCTGCCAGCCCGTTTGCGGTCCGATGAGAGCATGCCTGCAAAGCGGCGTTTATGCCTCGCAAGTCGGCTGCTACAGAAACGATATTGCTCTGCCCACCGATTGCAAAACAATCGCTCACTATATGAAAGATGCCGGCTATGACACCGCATATATCGGCAAATGGCATCTTGCATCCGATAAGGAGCATGATCTCAAAACCAAACCCACTCCGAAAGAGCGCAGGGGCGGCTACGATTATTGGCGTGCATCCGATATTCTTGAGTTTACCTCGCACGGATATAACGGCTATGTTTTTGACGAAAACTGCAACCGCCTTGATTTCAAAGGATACAGGGCAGACAGAATCAACGATTATGCCGTTGAGTATCTGAAAAACGAAAAGCACGATAAGCCTTTCTTTATGTTCATCTCGCAGCTTGAGCCTCACCATCAGAATGACAGACTGCGCTTTGAAGCTCCTAAGGGCTCAAAAAAAGCGTTCAGAAATTATGATGTACCCGGTGACCTCAAGGGTATGCTCGGCGACTGGAAGCTTCAGATGCCCTCATATCTTGCCTGCTGCAACAGGGTTGATATGAATTTCGGCAAGCTTATTCAGACGCTCAAAGACGAAGGTTTATATGATAACACGGTTATAATTTACACCTCGGACCACGGCTGCCACTTCAGAACAAGGAATTTTGAATACAAGCGCTCCTGCCACGAAGCAAGCATAAGAGTGCCGCTTGTTATCTGCGGCGGAGGTTTTACGGGCGGCGGAAGAATCAAAGACCTTGTTTCGCTTATCGATTTACCTGCAACACTGCTTGACATCGCAGGCGCTGAAATTCCCGAGCATTTTATGGGCAAGAGCCTCACCGACCTCAAGGGTCACGAAAGCGTATTTATGCAGATTTCCGAAAGCCAGATAGGCAGAGCGGTGCGCACCGATAAATGGAAATACAGCGTATCCGCCAAAAATGCCGACTGCGCCTTTGCGGATAAATACATTGAAGACTGCCTCTATGACCTTGAAGCAGACCCCTACGAAAAAAACAACCTTATTTCCGACCCGAAATACAGCGAAGAAAGAAAAATGCTGCGCGGTATTCTCATTGAATATATGAAAAAAGCAGGCGAGCCCTGCCTTGATATTATCGAAAAATAAATGCGATTCGGGAGAATCACTAATGAATAAACTTAAAGAAAAGCTCGGAATTAACGCCCCCTTTTTTCTGCTTCTGATCGTTGCGTTTGCAGTTCATATGTTTTTGCCGTTAAGCTGGGCTGATGACGAAGTTTTTGTTGAAAAAGCCGCAGCAATGAGCATCGGAAAATTTCTGGAAACAAGCGCAAGACCGATTTCCGATGCGGTAACATATATATTTGCAAGTTCTCACACTCTCTGGCGGATTATCAACCCGTTTATCCTTTCTCTTTTTGCTTATTTCTTTGCAAAGCTGATTCCCGCCAAGGAAGAAAACAGACTCAAAATCAATTATTTTATTGCAATTGCAAGCATCTATCCCTGCATGGCGGTTGTTGATGCAGGCTTCATTGCAACAACGGTAAACTATATGTATCCCGGTCTGTGCGCTCTTATTACATATAATGTTTTAAAGAAAGCATCGGAAGGGCAAAAAATCAGCCTTTGGGAATATTTATTAAGCATTCCGCTCACTGCATATGCAGCCAACATGCAGCAGCTCGGCGCAATTTCGGTTTTGATTTTTGCAGCGGCAACCGTTTATTTTGCGGCAAAAAAGACTTTCCGATTCTACGCTTTTTTTGAAACTCTGCTTTATTCAGCTGCAGTTATTTTTATTTATTCAATTAATGTTTTCGGTGATAACAACAGGCTTGTCAGGTCAACTGCAATGTTCTTCCCGTCTTTTGAATCGCTGAGCATCTTTCAGAAAGCAGAGCTCGGTTTTTCCTCAACTTTCTATAATCTTGTGATGAATCCTCATTTTACATACGCCGCTTTTCTTGCTTTTACGTTATTTATTTGCGTTTGCGTGTTCAAATCAAAAGCAACTGCATTTCAAAAAGCAATCGGCATTTTTCCGCCTGCTGTTTCCGCAGCGCTCGGAATTCTCAGCTTTATCCCCTCATTTTCTCTCGGATACAAAGGCTATGTTCTTGAAACCGCAGAATACACCTTTGCCGTTTTACCGTATCTTTTCTATATTCCCATAATCGCATCAATTCTGTTCTCTCTTTATAACCTTTTGGGAAAAACAAAGTTTTGGGCTTCTTTCGCCCTTTTGTTTATCGGTCTTGTTTCGAGAATGATTATGGGATTTTCGCCGACAGTCTGGGCTTCAGGTCAGAGAACATTCTTTATAATGTATATAACCTTTATAGCTATATCGGCTCTTCTGGCAGATAAATTCTTATTTACTGTCAAAGAGAACAATCAATAAAAGCACACAAGCCTGCACAAAAATCCGTGCAGGCTATATTTTTTGTCTTTAAAAAAATTTTTTTGAAAAAATTTCAAAAAAATGCAAACCAAACCGTTTCATCGCTCGTCATATAGGTGAAAGGGCAAGGAAGCCCACAAAAAAAACAAGAAAAGAGTGATTGAAATGAAAAAGAATTTCAAGAAAGTATTAAGATCTGCGCTTGCAGCATTTATCCTGGTTTCAGGCACACCTGCATTATCCGCTTTTGCGACAGAAAAAGAAGAATTTGAATTTATGCACATCGCATACGGAGATTCAGGCGAATACGGTTCAATGGATTATGAATATGTTGTTCCCGAAGAATACGAAAGCGAATTTGAATTTATCGAAACCCAGAGCGTTATCAACTACGCTTCACAGGAAAATCTCCTTCCCGCAAGCCATGACTCAAGAGATTTAAACATTGTTACATCTCCCAAAAATCAGAGCACAACGAGCAACTGCTGGATTTTCTCCTGCATCAGCGCTCTTGAAACCGACAGCATCATGAAAGGACTTACCAAGGCAGAAAGCACCGATTTTTCAGAAGCTCACCTCGCATGGTTTGCAAACAGAACTCTCTCCGAAAACGAAAATGACCTTGCCTACGGCGACGGAATCAACTATGATTCACCTTACGATGAGGGCGGCAACTGGAGAATCGCAGCAGCAGCTCTTGCACGCCGTTCAGGTCTTGCAAACGAAAGCAGCTTTCCTTTCAGCACTTCTAACTACTCAAAAATGGGCAACTATACCGAAGCCGAAAGATATGTTACCGACAGCGGCGTTATCCTTGAATCCGTTCACGAGCTCGGCGAAGAAACAGAAATCAAGGAATGGGTTCTTGAACACGGCAGCGTTGTTGCATCATTCAATTATTCCGACAGCTATTTCAGAACAGATACCGATGCATATTACCATCCCAATTCATATTCAACAAACCATATGATTGCAATTATCGGCTGGGACGATAACTACTCTGCAGATAATTTCAAAGCATCAGACCGTCCCGAGGCTGACGGCGCATGGCTTTGCAAAAACAGCTGGGGCACAAACTGGGGTGACGGCGGTTATTTCTGGATTTCTTATCACGACACAACTCTCGGATATTTCACAGGTCTTACCGTACGTTCAGCTGAAGATATGAGCAACAACTATTCATACAACGGCGCTAACTGGAGAACCGCTCTTATGACCTCGGGCTCAATTCAGGCAGCTAACATCTTCACTGCAAAAAATTGCGAAAAGCTTACATCCGTTTCAACCTACACCGCAAAAGAAAACACAAGCGTTAAAATCAGCGTTTATAACAATCTTCCCGCAAACTATAAAACTCCCACCGAAGGAACAAAGGTCGCATATGCAGAAGCAACACTTGAAAAATTAGGTTACCATACAATTTATATCGATACTCCCGTTGACCTTAAGCAGGGCGATATCTTCTCAATCGTTATCGAATACAAATGCTCAGGCATTACAGGCGTTCCCATGGAAAAGAACGGCAGCAACGAATATTCTTACTCCTGCAGAAGCGGCGAAACATTCGTTAACACAAACGAATCAAAGCCGAACTGGAAGCCCTCATCAAATTACGGAATGCAGAACGCATATATTCAGGCAATGACCGTTTCCGATGAATGCAGCCACAGCGAAACAGAAATCACCGTTTTAACTCATTCAACCTGCACCGTTCAGGGAACAGAAGCTGAAGTTTGCAAAGACTGCGGATTCATTCTCAGCGAAACCACTCTCCCCTGCGCAGAACATGCCTACGGCGAATGGAGCGAATATGTTCACGATGAAGAAAGCGGCAGAGAAATCAGTTCAAGATGCTGCGCTGACTGCGGCAATGTTCAGACCAGAAGCTATATAGCAAATGTAAGCACAATTACCGCTGACACCTTTTTTGAGAACATTTTCCAGAAGCTTGTTGAGCTTATTATGCAAATGCTTCTCGGCAGCTTTAAATTCTAAAAAATGACGATTATTGATTTTTCCTCCTTATAACTGACTTAATAAAAGTCAAAGAGCCTCCGAAGTGTGCTGCTTCGGAGGCTCCTGCTTTGTTATTCAATTATTTAATTTTAACTTTATAGCACTTGATTTCGAAGGGCTTGATTTCAAAGCTCATTCTGCTGCCGTTTGCGATATCAGCCGCAACATCCTCACGTTCAAGGAGGTTACACTCTGCTACGCTTGCGATTTCAGCAAAGAAATCAACATTAACAGCTGTTCTTCTGCCTGATTTTTCAACAAAACGAACGATATAAGCATCTTCGTCCTCGCACTTCTTGACGGCTTCAAGAGTAACGTTTCTGCCGTCAATGCTGATGAATGAGCCGCACTCTGCTCCCTTTGCATCCGCTGCAATTTCAACGGGAAGCATGGGGTTATTGATTTCAAGACCTCTTACAAGAGTTTCCGCATCCTTCCAGCCGCCTGCATGCGGATAGAGAGAATATGTGAAATAATGATCGCCTCTGTCTGATTTCGGGTCGGGATTCATGGGAGCCTTGAGAAGAGTGATAATCATTCTCTGCTCGTTAACCTCGTAACCGTACTTGCAATCGTTGAGGATTGAAAGACCGTAGCCGTCCTCGGACATATCGATGAAGTTATGAGCTGAAACCTCAAACTTTGCCTTATCATAGGGATTGTGGCGATAGTTGGAGCTTTCGATTGTTGCATAAGCAATATCTCTTGTGAACTTCTGAGCCTTGATATCAACATCAAAGCCAACCTTGAGAAGCTTCTCCTGCTCATGCCAGCTGATGAATGTATCGAAATCAATTCTGTCAAGCTCATTATAGATAATGATATTCTGCTTGAGAGTTGACTTCATGATGTTCTTTGCAATTGTTACGCAGGTGAATACATCGCCGATAACAACGCTTTCAACCTTGCCTGCTTCGGTTTCGAATTCACGGTCGGTATAGGTTGCAACAATATCCCATGCATCGTACTTGCCGGGAAGGTCTTCGTAAATGCGGAAAACGTTGCCCTTGCCGTCAAGGATTTCGCGGTTATTCTTCTTATCGAAGATAGAAACAAGCTCTGCAGAAGCATCGAACTTAAGACTGAAGTTAGAGTTTTCGATATCTGCGCAGTCAACTGCCTTTGCATCTGCAACGGCGGCATCCTTGGTATAATATACTTTGTAACCTACTGCGGGAACATCCTTTGCAACGAAAACAAGAACCTTTGTGCCGTCAAGCTTTGTATAAGCCTGAACGGGAACCTTGTTACCGTCTGCATCGTAGATTTCAACATCCTTATAGGGAAGCTCAACCTTTGAGGTTGCGGCTGTGCCGAGGGAGTTGAAGAGAGCAAAGGGCTTGCCGTATTTTGCTTCGCCGCTGATGTTGCCTGCGATAGCATTGAGAGCCTCATCGCGGACAGCTTCGCCGATTGCGATGATATCATCATAGATAGCGCAAAGGTCACCAAATACCTCTGTGATATGTGAGCCGGGAAGCGAATCATGGAACTGGTTTGTGAGAATCATCTGCCAGCCTTCGTTGAGCTTTTCAAGAGGATACTCATAACCGTATTTCATTGCGATTGATGCAAAGATTTCTGCCTGACGGTAGAGATTTTCGCTGTATCTGTTAAGCTTCTTGAGGAGAGCCTTTGTGGTGTGAACGCCTCTGTGCTCTTCAAGATAAAGCTCGTCTTTCCATGTGGGAATGTTTGTATCGGTTGCCTTTGCCTTCATTCTTGCAAGTGAATCCTCAATCTTGCTGGGCTTGGTTTCGGGCAGACCGGGGAAGCTCTTATAGCGCTTTGCATATTCGAGCATTTCGGTGTCAACACCGCCGCCGCCGTCACCCCAGCCATAGCAGTACATGGATTCGCCGATAGTTGCCTTATCGGTATATTTCTTCCAGTTCATCTTGAGCGAGTCAGCTTCAACAGTACCGATAAAGTGAGTAGGCGGAACAATTGAGAATACCTTTGATCCGTCGGGGCCTTCCCACCAGAAGGTGTTATACTGCCAGGGGTTTGTATCGTTCCAGATGCCCATCTTATGGGTTACGAAATATTCAACGCCTGCCTTTTTGAGAATCTGGGGCATTGCATAGCCGTTACCGAAAACGTCGGGAACCCAGCAGGTTTTGGGAGTAATGCCGAAGGTTTTTTCAGCATATCTTACGCCGTGAAGAAGCTGACGTACAAATGATTCGCCCGAAACAAGGTTACAGTCAGGCTCAACCCACATTGCGCCGATGTATTCCCATCTGCCCTCTTCAATGCGCTGCTTGACCTGCTTGAAGATGTTGGGATATCTCTTTTCCATTTCAATATATGTGGGAGCGGTGCTCTGCGAGAAAATGAAATCGGGATACTGCTCCATAAGGCGGAGCATTGTTGCGTGAGTTCTGCCGAGCTTACGCACATATTCTTTATAAGCCCACATGAAAACAATATCAAGGTGGGAGTTACCGACGAGAGCAAGAGTTCCCTCTGTTTTGTAGTTGGGGTTATTGTAAACTCTGTCCTTGAGAACCTTCTGAGCCTCAAGAAGACCTGCCTTGAATTCATCACCTGTTACATCAAAGTTAACGTGTGTAAAAGCTTCCTTGAGAGCGCTTCTGATAAGCTCTGCAAGACCTGTATCAAGAACGGGCATAAAGAGAGCGTTGAAGATAGCCTTGAAATCCCAGTAAACCTCTTCGATTACGGGATCAACAACGCCGATGAATGAGCAGGAAAGAGTTTTAACGGTTGATTCATTTGAATGCCATACATAGTACGATTCAATATCGATATCGTAATGCTCGCCTGCAACTGCTTCGTTTGAAAGAAGAACGCTGTTACGGAAGGGGTCAAGACCCTGATAGGGCTCGCCGTTGATTGAAAGAAGCGAGTCACCGCCGAAATAAACATTGAGAGTTACCTTTTTGCCTGCAAAACGCTCGGGCATATCGAAGGAATTCTTGAAGAATGCGCTCCAGCCGTTATTGCCCCACTTATCGCCGACATTAAGATCTTTCCATTCATCATAAAGATATTCGTAATCACCGATACCCTTATAAATGCATTCCTTCATCTTCCATGCGGGAAGAGATTCGATATCGGTGTAGATTCTCTTTTTAAGAGTTTTGAGCTTAACGTTAACAACATCGTCAAATGAGAAAATACCTCTCTGCTTGCCTTTTGTTGCGTCACGCCAGTCATCAACGTGTGCGTCCATTGCGTCAAGAGCCGCAACAGCATCAAAATTTTTGATTTCTGCCAACTTGCATCGTCCTTTCTTTATATAAAATCGGTTTATTTTCAGTCAAGTCCGAATTATACCTCTTACAGTATATCACCAACATCTGCATATTTCAATATTAAATATTTTTAAAAATATTTGATTTTATGATTTACTTATTTAGAGTATTATGATACAATAATTTGTAATTTTTATTTTTGAAAGGAAATCACGATGCTTCTTGACAAAACTGTAAACATCCCCGATCTCGGCTTAATCGGTCCCGAGAGCGGATTTCATCTTCTTGAAACAACAGAGGACGGCAAATTTATAACAGGCAAAAACGGCGTTGACTGCATTGTTGCAACAGGCGACAAAAAGGTTGAGTTTGTTTCATTCGGCAACCACACCCTTGCAGGCGTTAAATCAGCTATCGCCTACCCTGTTTATTATCCTGTTTATCCCGTTAAAACCGAATATCCCCTCAACGCTGTGCTTATGGACCTTGACGGCACAACAGTACGCAGCGAGGATTTCTGGATCTGGATTATCCAGATGAGCACCGCAAGCATGCTCGGCAATCCCAAGTTTGAGCTTGAGGATGCTGACCTTCCCTTTGTTTCGGGTCACAGCGTTTCCGAGCATCTTCAGTACTGCATCGATAAATACTGCCCCGGCGAGTCCCTCGAAAAGGCAAGAAACTTCTATTTTGAGCACACTCACAGAGAAATGGAAGAAATTATGGCAGGCAGAGGCAAGGAAGGCGCATTCACTCCCACAGAGGGCGTTAAGGATTTCCTGCTTGAGCTTAAGGATATGGGCGTTAAAATCGGTCTTGTTACCTCGGGTCTTTACGAGAAGGCATGGCCTGAAATTCTTTCGGCATTCCGCACCCTCGGCATGGGCGACCCCAAGGATTTCTATGATGCAATCATTTCCGCAGGCTTCCCGCTTCGCAAGGGCAGCGTAGGCACACTCGGCGAGCTTTCACCCAAGCCCCACCCCTGGCTTTATTCCGAAACCTCAATAGTCGGTCTCGGCGAAGCCTTTGCCGACAGAAACAGAGTTATCGGCATTGAGGACAGCGGCGCAGGCGCATGCTCCGTTCGCCTTGCAGGCTACACAACAATCGGCATCGCAGGCGGCAACATCGAATCAAGCGGCACAAAAGCTGTTTGCTCGCATTTCTGCAATAACTTTGCCGAAATCATGAAGATTATCAAAGGATAAGGAGAACCGATATGGATAAGAACAACAAGATTCAGTGTCACTTTATATCAAACACTCACTGGGACAGAGAATGGCGTTTTTCAGCCCGCCGTACCCAGCATATGCTCGGCTACATGGTTGATATGCTGCTCGATATTCTCGATAAGAATCCCGATTACAAGCATTTCCATTTTGACTCGCAGACAATGCCCATCCAGGATTATCTTGAGGTTTATCCCGAAAAGAAAGAAAAGCTTCAGAAATATATCAAAGAGGGCAGAATCGCAGTCGGTCCCTGGTTCTGCCTGCCCGATGAATTCACAGTCGGCAGCGAGGCTCTTATCCGCAACCTGCTTCTCGGCCACAAAATCGGCAAGGAAATGGGCGGCATAAGCAAAACAGGCTACTCTCCCTTCGGCTGGGGCCAGATTTCTCAGCTTCCCCAGATTTATGCAGGCTTCGGCATCAACTTCGCATCATTCTACAGAGGCATCAACACCTACAAGGCACCCAGATCCGAATTCTTCTGGGAAAGCCCCGACGGCTCAAGAATCTGGGCATCCCGTCTTGGCAAAAGACCCCGTTACAACATCTGGTATGTTGTTCAGAGACCCGTTTATTTCAACCAGGAAAACGAAAACAACAGAGATATGCTCTGGAACGATAACAACGGCGTATTCAAGCTCATCGACCGCGACTGGAAGCTTGACTATCAGTATACTCATCCCTTCTATGAGTATCACGGCGAAAACATTCAGGCAAGAGCAGAGCAGGCAATTGAAGAGCAGAACGCTGACTGGACAACCAACCACCGTTTCTGGTCTGCAGGTCATGACTCCTCCTGCCCCGATGCGAGAGAAGTTCAGCTCATCAAAGACCTTGATAACGCTCTTCCCGATGCAGATGTTTTCCACAGCACTCTTCGCGAAATGGAGCAGAGCATCATCGATAACTTTGACCCCAACGCACCCGTTCTCAAGGGCGAAATGCGCGACCCCTACACAAAGGGCAGCGTAAGCATTCTCTGCGGCTGGATTCTTTCCGCAAGAACATACATCAAGCAGGAAAACTTTGACACAGAAAGAAGACTCATCAACTACGCTGAGCCCTTCGCTGTTTTCGCTTCGCTTGCAGGCGCACCCTATCCGCAGAATTTTATTGACCTTTCATATAATTACCTTCTTCAGAACCACGGCCATGACAGCATCGGCTCCTGCGGCAGGGATGTTGTTTATGAAGATGTTATGAGCCGTTACAGACAGTCCAGAGAGCTTTCAAGCTGCATTTTTGAGCGTGCATTCATGGATATTGCAGGCGATATCGACCTGCGCTCATTCAGCCGTGACGATGCTGCGGTTGTTGTTTTCAACCCTGCACCTTTCAAGAGAAGCGAAACCGTAAACCTTCGTGTAGAAATCCCTGCAGAGTGGAAAACAGGCACATTCGAGCTTCTTGACGAAGACGGCAACGCAATCAAATATCAGGTTATCGAATCAAACGATAACAATGCTCAGATTATCCAGAACCCCAACGATACAGCCAACGTTCTTCACACAAGACAGCGCCTTATTGCAGCTGAGGTTAAGGATATCCCCGCAATGGGCTACAAGACATATAAAATGCGTCCCACATACAATGTACGCGCAACAACTCCCGTTACTCTTCTCAGAACAAATCAGGTTATGGAAAACGAATACCTGCGCGTAAGCTTCAACAGCAACGGTACATATAACGTTCTTGACAAGGAAAACGGCAAATCATACGAAAGCCTCGGCTTCTTCAAAGACGGCGGCGAAATCGGCAATCCCTGGGAGCATTTTGTACCCGAATTCAACGAGATTTTCACAACTCTCAACGAAAAAGCTGCAATCACTCTTCTTCGTGAAGGTGAATTTGAAACAGCATACAAGATTTCAATGCGCTGGATGCTGCCCGAAAAGCGTTCCGCTGACGAAAAATCAAGAAGCGAGCACAAGCTTCCTGTTGATATCGACAGCATTGTTACTCTTCGCAAGGGTGCAAGATTCGTTGAAATTGAAACAACAATCAACAACCGCTGCGAGGACCACTATCTTCAGGTAGGCTTCCCCACAAACATCAAGAGCGAATACTCATACGCACAGGGTCAGTTTGACGTTATCGCAAGACCCGTTGCAAAGCTTGATTACTCTCTCTATGATGAAATCCCCATGACCGAGCATCCCATGAATTCATTCGTTGACCTTACCGACGGCAACGTTGGTGCAGCTCTTCTCAACACAGGTCTTAAGGCTTATGAAGCTGCTGACGATGAATGCAACACCCTCTATCTCTCACTTATCCGTGCATATCCGCTTCGTATCTGCGTTACTGCTGACATGCAGAATTACAGCAACTGGGATAAGGGCTCACAGTGCATCGGTATCAACACATTCCGCTATGCATTCATGCCTCATAAGGGCAACTGGGAAGAAGGCAACGTATGGCAGGAAAGCGAGCGCTTCAACCTTTATTGCACAGCTGCTCAGCTTGCTCCCACAGCTCACGGCAAGAATCCTCTTACTCATGCTTTCCTTGAGCTCAGGGATGAAAACCTCAACGTAAGCGCAATCAAGAAGAGCGAGGACGGCGAGGGCTACATCGTAAGACTCTTCAACCCCTCTGACAAGGCGATCAAGAATGCTATCCGCTTCAACGGCGGCATCGCTCCCATTGAAAAAGCTCAGTCACCTATTGAAAGACAGGTTGCCGAATTCGAGCTTCCCGCATATTCGGGCAAGAAGTGGAAGGAAATCAAGCTTGTTACTCTTGAAGAGCTTGACCAGGCTCCCCTTACCGTTGATGCTGACGGATTTGCTGAATTTGAAATCACAGGCAAAAAGATTCTTACAATTAAATTTGTCGGTTAAAATATTCTGCCGGGGCTTCACCGCTCCGGCAGACTTTTTTTATCCCAAAAAACACTATTGGTTGACACATAAAATTCTAAATGATATAATCATTTTAAGAAAAATGATGAGGTGTTTTTATGTTGCATACTTTTTTAACCGAAGTGCTCAAACTTGCTCCGAGACAAATGTGGGCTGTTGAGCAGCAGCTTCACTATTTTATTCAGATTTTCACTTCCTTCTCTCCGAAAAAAATAATCGCTTCCGTTATGGCGATAATCGAGCTTTTCGGCGTAACCGTTTTTGATCTTCCCTCTACTCCGAGAGGTCAAGAGCTTGACCTTACGGGCTACAGCATTGTTTTTGAGGATCAGTTTGACGGCACAGAGCTTAACACTGACGTATGGAAATACTGCAATTCGGGTGTTCGCCGCGGCGGATACCGAGCACCGAGCCAGGTTGAACTCAAAGACGGCAACTGCATTATTACGGCAGAATATCTTGAAGACGGTCAGTTCGGCGCAGGCTGGTATGCAGGTGACCTTGCTCTTCGCAAATGGTATAAGCAGGGATATTTTGAAATCCGATGCAAGTGCAATGACGGCGGCGGATTCTGGAGCGCATTCTGGATTCAGGCTGCTCATCCGTATGAAGCCGAATATTCAAAAGGCGGTATAGGCGGCGCTGAGCTTGATATTTTTGAAGCAAACTGCTGGGATGACCCGATGGCAAGAGATGCTGTTTCGCAGACTATTCACTGCGCAGGTGTTGACGGTGTTCAGGAGGGCTTCCAGTCAGAAATACTCGGCTTCTTCAAAGGAAACGATATTTACAACGAGTATAACACCTACGGCCTTGAATGGACCGAGGATGAATACATATTCTATGTAAACGGCGTTGAAACAAGACGCTCATCATTCGGCAACGGAACTTCGCAGGTTGAAGAAGAAGTCAGGGTTTCGCTTGAGGTTCCTGCCGCAGAATATCTCGAGCCTCTTGACAAAGAAACATACCATTCGGAATTTGTTATTGACTATGTAAGAATCTATCAGAAATAATTTTATGCCCCGTATAATTTTTATGGATTATACGGGGCAAATCTGTTTAAAGTCCTTGTTATAGGACACAACTTGTTGTATAATAGGCTTGCAGATAACAAAAGGAGTTGTTTTTATGGCTAAAGCATCAAATCAGAAGCTCAAGCTTTTATATCTTCTCAGGTTTCTTACGCAGCGTTCCGACGAAGAGCATCCCGTAAGCATGCAGCAAATCATTGAGGAGCTTGCAAGAAACGGAATTTCGGCAGAGCGCAAAAGCATCTATGACGATGTTGAGGCTCTGCGTCTTTTCGGCGTTGATATTATTCAGGTCAAAGGCAAAAACGGAGGCTATTATATCGGCGAGCGTGATTTTGAGCTGCCCGAATTAAAGCTGCTTGTTGACAGCGTTCAGTCCTCAAAATTCATAACGCAGGACAAAACTCACAAGCTCATCAAAAAAATCGAAAACCTTGCAAGCTTTTATGACGGTCAGCTGCTTCAGAGGCAGGTTTTTGTTACAAACCGTGTTAAAAGCATGAACGAGAGTATCTATTATGCGGTTGACGTTATCTCCGATGCAATAACGCAAAACAAAAAAATCCGCTATCAGTATTTTGAATATACCGTCACAAAAGAGCGCAGACTCCGCCACGACGGCGCATATTATGAAGTAAGCCCCTTTGCTCTTATTTGGGACGACGAAAACTATTATATGCTCGCATGGGATTCCGAGGCTGAAAAAATGAAGCATTACAGAGTTGATAAAATGCAGAAGGTCAGCCTTACCGAAAATGACCGTGACGGCTCGGATGAATTCGAAAAGGTTGATATGTCGGCTTACACAAAAACCGTTTTCGGAATGTTCGGCGGCAAGGAGCAGAAAGTTAAACTCCGCTTCACAAACCACCTTGTCGGCGCTGTGCTTGACCGATTCGGCAGAGATACAATCATCGTCAAAGACGGCGATGAGCATTTCACAGTTACGGTTAATGTTGTTGTCAGCCAGCAGTTTTTCGGCTGGGTTTTCGGCTTCGGCAACGATGTTGAAATCATCTCGCCCGAAGATGTACGCCTTGAAATGAAAAACCACGCCGAAGAGATAATCAGAAAATATTAAGGAGATGCGAGGCAATGATAACATTTATTCTTCTGCTTATAGGTCTTTACGCATTGCTTGTTATACTCGGAGAATGATAATACAAACTGCACGTTACTTTGTTTTTCTTTTTGTAAGGTACGGTTGCTTGACACACCCAAACATATTTGGTAGAATAAGGTTGCATAAACACCTGCTATTAAATATTGAGGAGGATAATATTATGCCTAATCCGTTTCTTGTTCCGATTTTTGTTGTTTGGTCAGTGTTACCTCAGATAGTTGATAAGATTTTAGGCACAAACATTGAGCAGTATTTCACGCAGGAATTGCTTGGCGAAATTGTTATGGCACCATATTATTGGGGCTTGCAAATCCTGCAGAACCTGTTTTCCTGACCTATAGTTAAAACACCCTGCAACACAGCGTTGCAGGGTGTAATTTTATATTGATTTATTTGCCGATTCAATAACCTTTTCCGCTATCGCTTCAAGCTGCGAAACAGTTTCAAGCGAGCCGATTTCCTGCCTCAAAGCGGCTGCTCCCCTTACGCCCTTGATATACCATGCTGCATGCTTTCTTGCCTCACGCATGCCGACATAGTCACCCTTGTTTTCACAAAGTTTTTTTATATGGCGCAGCATAACAGCCATTTTCTCTTCAATCGGCGGCTCGGGCAGAATAATTCCGCTTTCAAAATACTCATTAATCTGTCTGAAAAGCCATGGTGCGCCGAGCGCTCCCCTACCGACCATGATAAAATCGCAGCCTGTTGTTTTAAGCATATTCTCCGCCGAAAGAGCATCAACAATTTCGCCGTTACCGATAACGGGCACATTGACCGCCTCTTTGACCTGCCTGATAATATCGAGATTAACGGGCGGTGCATACATCTGCTTTCTTGTTCTGCCGTGAACGGTTATCGCCGCAGCGCCTGCTTTTTCAAGCAGAGTTGCCATATGAACGGCATTGAGATTATCCTCATCCCAGCCTGCACGGATTTTGACCGTTACGGGCACATCAACCGCCGAAACAACCTTTTCGGTTATCCTTGCGGCAAGGTCGGGGTCTTTCATAAGTGCGCTGCCGCCGCCGTTGCCTGCAATTTTCGGTGCAGGGCAACCCATATTGATATCGATAACAGGGCAGCCCGTTGCAGCTGCTTTTTTTGCAGCTTCTGCCATTGTTTCTGGCTCGCAGCCGAAAATCTGCACCGCCGCCGCCTTTTCGGTTTCGCCAAGCTGCATAAGCGAATCGGATTTTCTGTCATGCATTGTCAGACCCTTTGAGCTGACCATTTCGCTCACAACATAAGCCGCACCGAATTCAATGCAGAGCTCTCTGAATGCTCTGTCCGCAACGCCTGCCATAGGTGCGAGCGCAGCATATCCTTTTATTTCAAAGTTTCCTATTTTCATTCTGTTCTCCAAGCTGAAACTGATATTTCAATTAATGTTACCATTAATTAAAATTATTTTCAATATTTTTAAAAAAATTGCTGAAATTTACATTTTATATGGTATAATATAAAATGGTTTAAATTTGACTTCTAAAATGAGGTGATTCTGAATGAAACTTCTCGCCATTGACGGTAACAGCATACTTAACAGAGCTTTTTACGGAATAAAGCTTCTGACCACCAAAGACGGCAAACAATTCACAAACGGAATCTACGGATTCCTCACCATACTTTTAAGGCTCACCGAAGAGGTCAAGCCCGATTCGGTTGCCATCGCATTCGACGTTAAAGCGCCCACCTTCCGCCATGAAATGTATGACGGCTACAAGGCAAACAGAAAAGGCATGCCGCCCGAGCTTGCACAGCAGCTGCAGCCCCTCAAGGATTTGCTTTCCGCAATGGGCTATAAAATTCTTGAAGCTCCCGGATGGGAAGCCGATGACATTCTCGGCACGCTTGCAGGCGCATGCGGCGAAGATGATTTCTGCTACATCGCAACGGGCGACAGAGATTCACTGCAGCTTGTAAGGGATAACGTTAACGTTTTGCTCGCCTCAACAAAAATGGGCAGACCGCAGAGCGTTTGCTATAACAGAGAAAAAATCAAAGAAGAGTACCTCGTTGATGCCGAAAAAATGGTTGATATCAAGGCTCTCATGGGCGACAGCTCCGACTGCATACCCGGCGTTGCAGGCATCGGTCAGAAAACCGCACAGGACCTCGTGAGCCGTTTCGGCACAATTGACGAAATATACGAAAACCTTGAAACGCTTGACATCAAAAAGGGTGTTCACGATAAGCTCGCAAACGATAAGGATATGGCATACCTTAGCCGTGAGCTCGGAACAATCCGCAGGGATGCTCCCGTTGAAAAGGACTATGCTTTCTATACCCCTGCACAAATTGACAGCTTCAGAGTAACAGGAATGCTCGCTCAGCTTGAGATGTTCAAAATGATTGAACGCCTTGACCTCAAGGCTCCCGAAAAACCTGCTGAAACCGAATCCTCTCCTGAAATCTGCACAAACTGCTATGAGCAGGAGGATTTGAAATATCTTTACAACAAGCTGAAAAAAGACGGCGAGGCATATTTCATTTTTGACGGCGGAATTTTCTTTTTCAAGGCTGATAACGGCGTTGCAGAGGTTGTGCCGATGAATGCAGGCTATGTTGAATTCTGCACAGAATTTCTCTTTAACAAAGATATCAGAAAATACACATATAACGCAAAAGCCCTCTATGCGTTTTTCTACGATTACGGAAACGACATTGAGGTTAACAATATCTGCGGCGATGCAATGCTTTCAGCCTATCTCATAAATCCCTCATCGGGTGCATATGACTTAAAGCGAATCATCGCCGAATATGCAGATGCTGAGTTTGCAGAGGGCGAAGAAAGCGCATTCTTTGCCGCTTATCTGCCGATAGCTTTTGAAAAACTGAACGCTCTGATAGAAGAGCATAACCAGACCCGTCTGCTAAACGAAATCGAACTCCCTCTCTCAAAAGTGCTCGCTTCCATGGAGCGTGAGGGCTTTCTTGTTGACGCAAAGGGTATCAGGGATTTCGGTGCAATGCTTCAGGGCAGAATCGAAAATCTTGTTTCGGATATTTATTCCGAAGCAGGCTATGAATTCAACCTCAATTCTCCGAAGCAGCTCGGCGAAGCTCTTTTCGAAAAAATGGGTCTGCCTGCAAAAAAGAAAACCAAAAGCGGATATTCCACAAGCGCAGATGTGCTTGAAGGTCTTGCAGAGGATTATCCGATTGTTGCAAAAATTCTTGAATACAGAACTCTCGCAAAGCTTAAATCCACCTATTGCGACGGACTATTAAAGGTTATCTGCGATGACGGCAGAATCCGTTCAACCCTCAATCAGACCGAAACAAGAACCGGCAGAATTTCATCAACAGAGCCGAACCTGCAGAATATTCCCGTTCGCAGCGAGCTCGGCAGAGAAATGCGCAAATTCTTCAAAGCCCGTGACGGCTGGACTCTCATCGATGCCGACTATTCGCAGATTGAGCTGCGTGTGCTTGCCCACGTTGCAAACGATGCCAACATGCTCAACGCATTCAACAACGGCGACGATATCCACGCAATCACCGCCTCGCAGGTTTTTAACATGCCTCTCATGATGGTTACTCCCCTTATTAGAAGCAGGGCAAAAGCTGTTAACTTCGGCATTGTTTACGGCATCGGCGCATTCTCGCTCGCAAAGGATATCGGCGTTTCAAGAGCCGAAGCCGACAGCTATATCAAGGGCTATCTTGCCAATTTCAGCGGAGTAAGCCGCTACATGAAAGAGGTTGTTGAAAAAGCAAAGGAAAACGGCTATGTTGAAACCGTTTTCGCCAGAAGAAGATACCTGCCCGAGCTCAGCTCGTCAAACGCAATGATGCGTGCATTCGGCGAAAGAGTTGCGCTCAATATGCCGATTCAGGGCACAGCTGCGGATATAATCAAAATTGCCATGATAAGAGTATGGCAAAAGCTCAGCGAGCAGCATCTGCGTGCAAGGCTCATCATGCAGGTTCATGACGAACTGATTGTTGAAGCTCCCGAAGAGGAAGCAAATGCCGTTGCACAAATAGTTAAATATGAAATGGAAAACGCCGTTAAAATGCGCGTTGCCATGCAGGCGGATGTCGGCAAGGGCAAAACATGGTTTGATGCGAAATAAAGGATTTACTATGAACATTTTATTTGTATGTACAGGCAACACGTGCCGCAGCCCGATGGCTGAGGGCATATTCAAAAAGATTGTTGCCGACAAAGGAATAGAAAATATAAACGCTTCAAGCGCAGGTCTTTTTGCAATGACAGGCGACGAGGTTGCACAGAACGCAGTTGAAGCGGCAGAGCGTTTCGGCTGCAATATTTCCGCTCACAGAGCAAGGCGAATAACATCATATATTCTTGATGAAACCGATAAATTTGTTTGCATGACTCCCGAGCATGCAGCAAGTCTTGCGCTATATGTGCCAAGAGAAAAAATAACCGTTCTCGGCGGCGGAATCCCCGACCCCTACGGCGGCAACCTTGAAACCTATCTCACTTGCGCCAACAGCATAAAGGTTGCTCTTCTTTCACAGCTTGACGAAATAATTCCGGAGGAAACAAAATGAATTTTACCGTAACCGGAATGAAGGCTGAGCACATATCTGAAATTGCAAGGCTTGAAAAAGAATGCTTTTCTTCCCCATGGAGCGAAAAAGCTCTTGCACAAGAGCTCTCAAACCCCGATTCGCATTTTCTTGTTGCCGAATCAGACGGAGTTGCAGGCTATATCGGCGTGCAGGAAATCTGCGGCGAGGCATACATCACAAACATTGCGGTTTTCGGAAATTTTCGCAAGCTTGGCATAGGCAGAGCTCTTCTCAGAGCTGCGGCTGACGGCGCAGAATCAAGAAGCTGCGTGTTTATAACTCTTGAAGTCAGGGTAAGCAACGGCGCGGCGATTGCGCTATATGAATCCGAGGGCTTTGAAAGAATCGGAATCAGAAAAAACTTCTATGATTCTCCCGTTGAAGACGGAGCAATCTACACCAAATATTTTTCCAAAGAGGTATAGGAATGAAAATACTTGCTATCGAATCCTCCTGCGACGAAACCGCCGCAGCCGTTGTTGAAAACGGCAGAAAGGTTCTCTCAAGCGTTATCGCATCGCAGGTTAAAGAACATATCGTTTACGGCGGAGTTGTGCCCGAAATCGCATCAAGAATGCATACGCAGGCTATCTCGGGCGTTGTTTCAAAAGCCCTTGAAGATGCAGGCTTAACATACTCTGACCTCAACGCCATTGCCGTTACCTATGCGCCGGGTCTTATCGGTGCGCTGCTGGTTGGCGTCAATTTTGCAAAGGGTCTTTCATATTCAACAGGTCTGCCGCTTGTGCCCGTGCATCATCTGCGCTCGCACATTGCAGCTAACTATATCACTCAGCCCGAGCTTGAGCCGCCGTTTCTTTGCCTTGTTGTTTCAGGCGGTCACAGCCACATTGTTGCGGTTAACAGCTACACGGATTTCACAATCATCGGCAGAACACGTGACGATGCCGCAGGCGAATGCATGGATAAAGCCGCAAGAGCAATGGGTCTGCCCTACCCCGGAGGCGTAAACCTTGACAGAATCAGCAAAGACGGCGATCCTTCGCTTTATAAGCTTCCCCATCCTCACGTTGACGGCAGCGAATATGATTTCAGCTTTTCGGGTCTTAAAACTGCAGTTGTAAATACTATTCACAACGCTAAACAGAAGGGCACGGAAATCAGCATCCCTGACCTCGGTGCTGCTTGCATTGAAACGGTTGCGGATTGCCTTGTTGAAAATACCGTCAGGGCTGCTGAAGAATACGGCTTTAAAAAAATAGCGCTTGCAGGCGGCGTTTCGGCAAACTCCAGACTCAGAGCAAGAATGAAGGCAGTTTGCGAAGAAAAGGGCTGGAAGCTTTTCATGCCCGAGCTTTCGCTCTGCGGAGATAACGCAGCAATGGTCGGCGCTCAGGGTTATTATGAATTTCTGAACGGCAACATTGCAGGATTGGAACTTAACGCCTTCGCAACAATGCCGATTGACGAATGAAACAGCGAAAAACTGTCTGAAAAATGAACTTTTTGAAATAATTTTATGCAAATAATTGACTTTCAAAATTAAAATGATATAATTATAATGGGTTAGGTTGGAAATGATAAATATATCGTTTGTGATTTTTCACAAAAATCCGCCCTGCTCCAAATTGATTTGTTAATTTTTAGTTGGTTTTCCACAATCGAAAGGAGAAGAAATTATGGAAAATATGACATCCAATAAAAGTGTTCTTTCCTGGATTCAGGAAAAGGTTGAGCTCGTTAAGCCCGATAACATTGTCTGGATTGACGGCACAGAAGAGCAGCTTGAACAGCTTCGTGCAGAAGCTTGCTCAACAGGCGAAATGATTAAGCTTAACGAAGAACTCCTTCCCGGATGCTATCTTCACAGAACAGCAGTTAACGATGTTGCAAGAGTTGAAGGCAGAACCTTCATCTGCGCTCCCACTAAAGAAGAAGCAGGTCCCACCAACAACTGGATGGACCCCGCTGAAGCTTATGAAATGCTCTACGCTATCGCAAAGGACAGCTACAAGGGCAGAACAATGTATGTTATCCCCTATTCAATGGGTCCCGTTGGCCCAAAGTTCTCAAAGGTTGGCATTGAGCTCACAGACTCAATCTATGTTGTTCTCAACATGGCTATCATGACAAGAGTAGGCAAGGCTGTTCTTGATGTTCTCGGCGACAGCAATGACTGGGTTCGCGGTCTCCACTGCAAATGCGATATCGACGAAGAAAAGAGATACATCTGCCAGTTCCCCCAGGATAACACAATCATCTCCGTTAACTCAGGTTACGGCGGAAACGTTCTTCTCGGCAAAAAGTGCTTCGCTCTCAGAATCGCTTCATATCAGGGCAAAAACGAAGGCTGGCAGGCAGAGCATATGCTCATCCTCGGTCTCCAGAAGCCCGACGGCGAAATCAGATATATCTGCGCTGCATTCCCCTCAGCTTGCGGCAAAACTAACCTTGCTATGCTTATTCCCCCCGAGGGATATTATAAGAACGGCTACCGCGTTTGGTGCGTAGGCGACGATATTTCATGGATCCGCAAGGGTGACGACGGCAGACTTTATGCTATTAACCCCGAAAACGGCTTCTTCGGCGTTGCTCCCGGCACAAACGAAAAGTCCAACCCCAACGCTCTTGCATCAACAAAGCAGGGCACAATTTTCACAAACGTTGCTCATAACCTTGATAACAACACAGTCTGGTGGGAAGGTCTTGATAAGAATCCCCCCGCAAATGCTATCGAATGGAAGGGCAACCCCTGGAACGGTCAGGAAAGCGAAGAAAAAGGCGCTCATCCCAACAGCCGTTTCACAGCTCCCGCAAAGAACTGCCCCTGCATCAGCTCCGAATTTGAGAATCCCCAGGGCGTTCCGATTTCCGCTATCGTATTCGGCGGCAGAAGAGCAAAGCTTGCTCCCCTCGTTTATCAGTCAAGAGACTGGAACCACGGCGTATTCGTTGGTTCAATCATGGCTTCCGAAACAACTGCTGCAGCTGCAGGCGCAGTAGGCGTTGTTCGCCGTGACCCCATGGCTATGCTTCCCTTCTGCGGCTATAACATGGCTGATTACTGGCAGCATTGGATCAACATCGGTGCAGGTCTTGACGCTGAAAAGGCTCCCAAGATCTTCAACGTTAACTGGTTCCGCAAGGATGATGAAGGCAACTTCATGTGGCCCGGCTTCGGCGATAACCTCCGTGTTCTTGACTGGATTATCGACCGCTGCGAAGGCAAGGTTGACGCTGACGAAACAGCTATCGGCTTTGTTCCCAAGGCTGAAGATATCAACCTTGAAGGCATTGAAGATGAAGTTAGCGCAGACCAGCTCAAAGAGCTTCTCAGCGTTGACGTTTCACTCTGGAATGACGAAATTGCAGGCATCGAAGAATTCTACGGCAAGTTTGACCATCTTCCCGAGGCTCTCGTTGCTGAGCTTAACACACTCAAGAATAACATTAAATAAAAACTTTCAGGGCGACACTTCATACGGAGTGCCGCCCTTTTATTGGGGTAAAACATGAAAGATTATAAATACATTCTCTTCGACCTTGACGGCACGCTGACCGACCCTGCCGAAGGAATAACCAATTCGGTTGCCCATGCGCTGAAAAAATTCGGCATAGAAAACACCGACAGAACAGAGCTTTATAAATTCATCGGACCTCCCCTGCTTGATTCGTTTACGGAATACTACGGCTTTTCGCAGGAAAAAGCGCAAACAGCAATTGATTATTACAGAGAATATTTCAGAGGCACGGGAATTTATGAAAACAGGGTTTATAATGGCATTGAAAAAATGCTTGAAACGCTGAAAAAAAGCGGCAAAGAAATAATCCTTGCCACTTCAAAGCCCGAGCCGTTTGCGAGAGAAATTCTGCGCCATTTCGGTCTGGATAAATATTTTTTGTTTGCGGCAGGCAGCAACCTTGACGGTTCACGCTGCGCAAAAGCAGAGGTTATCGCCTATGCGCTCGAAAGCGCGGGCATTGCCGACAAATCGGAAGCAATAATGGTCGGCGACAGAAAGCACGATATTATCGGTGCACAAAAAACAGGGCTTGATTCAATCGGCGTTCTTTTCGGCTACGGCAGCCGTAAAGAGCTTGAGCAGGCAGGCGCAACATTCATTGCGGAAACGGTTGAAGAACTGACAAATCTCCTTGCATAAAAAACAGGCTGACCCGAAGGTCAGCCCTTTTTGTTTTAAAGAGTTGCTACGTAGCTGAAATCTGCATCTAAATCCTCAAATTCGACTACCATTTCATCCATTTTGAATTCAGCAGAACCGATTGCAGCGCAAACATCAAAAGTCCATTCGCCGTAAATGATTTCGCCGGTTGCCTCATCGATTATGCAGGAAATTGTGCAGTCTGTATAAGTAAACTTAATTGTTTCCTTACCGCTTACACACTCAAAACCGATTAATTCAAACACAGCTTCCATATCACCTAATGTTCCGACAGCTCTTGATACGGGGCCGCCGTTATATGCATCAGCATTAACACCGTCAACCTGGTCTTTAACCTCTATTATAACGGTAGTCCAGCCATTTTCGGAGCTTGATTTTGCGCTGATAACATCATCTGCAGCAAGCAGACCTTCGCCCGGAATATCATATGATTCATAAACAGTTTCTTCAAAAATATCCTCCATAAGAGGCTTCGCAAAGCTAATGGTTCCGCCCGAACCGTTGCCCATTGTCAAATCAACAATATGCATTCTGCTTTCAATCAAAGGAGCATCTTCATCCGTCTTGATTACTGCTGCGTTATAAACCGCAAGAACTTCCTGAGCATTGCTGTTTACATTTTCGCCGAGAACAAATTCGGGTCTTTGGTCAATGCCGATGCCGAAAAGGTTCAGAAGCATCATAATAAACGAAACCATCATGGAAATAAGCTTTGTAAGAATTGCCATAAAATAACCTCGCTTTCATTTTTTGGTATTTTTATTATATCACCGCAAACTCATACGGTCAATATTGTTAATTCACAAACCTCTTTCTCATTTGAATATATCACATTTTGAGATATATGTCAATATCTCATTTTGAGAAATGTATAATAATGATGAGGAGGGAGTTTATGAGACTGAAAGCAATCAGAGAAGACCTTGATATAACGCAAAAGACTCTTTCCGAGCATCTTAACATCAGGCAAAACACCTACTCTCAATACGAAAACGGCCAGCGACAGATTCCCGTTGAAATATTGATTAAGCTTGCAGTTTTTTTCGACACATCGACCGACTATATTCTCGGGCTTACCGACAAACCTGAAAAATATCCCCGTTCAAACAAATATGAATAATAGAAAAACAAGGCAGAAATCATAATCTGCCTTGTTTTTTTTATACATTTTCAGTTTTCTTTTCCGCCTTACTGTCACCTACAAAAAGCGGGTTTCCGTCAGGTGAGCAGATATCGATTGCCTTGTTGATAACCGAGAATCTGACATCCTTATGCTCGCCGCCGAATTCACCGTCAAGGGTCCATTTTTCGGGTTTATCGAATATCATTCTTGCCCTTGTTGTTTTAAGATAAAGAATCTGGTTGCCGTCAAACTCTGCTTTTCGCACCTTACCGAGAAGCTTCAGCACATCAAGCGGACCGTTGACTCTGCGGATAAGAAGCACTTCAAAAACACCGTCATCAAGTCTGACATCGTTTTTATCATACTTGAACGTGCCTGCAACGGTTGTTGCGTTTGAGATTGCTCCGAAATAGAAATCATCCTCAATAACTCCGCCGTCATATTCAAACTTCATATGGGTAGGCTTGATTTCTTTGATAAGCTGGGGCAGCTTGAGAATTGCGCCGTCAACAACATATGCCGCATGGCCGAGCTTGTTTTTCATTTTCTGCGATGTGCCGTAAGAAAGCGAAATGCCGAAACCGAATGAAGCAACATATGTAAAGAATTTATTGTTGAAAAGACCTATATCATAGCCGTTTGTGTTGCCGTCGATGATAATATCGGTTGCCGCCTTGAAATCGCCCTTGGGCAAGCCGATTGTTGAAGCAAGGTCATTTGTTGAGCCTGCAGGAATATAGCCGACAATCGGGCGGTCGGGAAGCTGCATAATGCCGTTGATTGTTTCATAGAGAGTACCGTCACCGCCGCAGCAAACAACCATATCATGACCCTTTATGTTTTTAAGAACAATTTCCGTTGCATCGCCGGGACCTGCGGTTGTTTTAACCGTGAAATCATAATCCTGCGCCGAAAAACGGTCAACAATATCAAACGTGCCAGCTCTTGTTTTGTTTTTACCTGCACAGGGGTTAACTATCAGGAGCACTTTTCTCTTATCACTCATAAAAAATTCCTTTTCAAAAACAATATTTTTGAGATTATATCACAAACAAACTGCTATTTCAACATTAAAAACATTATTTTATATTCAAAACGGAATTATTATTGCCATATAAAGAAATATATGATATAATTTCGTAAGTTGCAAGTGAATAATCAATAGTGAAGAGTGAACAGCTTCGGGTGGGCTCCGCCCACACCCGTTATTACAAATCGGTCATAGACGAAGCCTCTCCTTAACTTTTCATTATTCGTTATTCACTGAATTATAATTATTTTACACGGAAGGAAAGTTTAAATGAAACTCAGAAAAATTCTCTGCACTCTTCTTGCGGTTTGCACGGTTATATGCGGCTGCGCAGTACCTGTAACAGTTTCCGCCGAAGAAGCGCATACACATGAATGGTCATCCGAATGCAAAACAGATTGCGGCGGTGAATGCGGTGTAAACCCCGTTATCATTGTTCACGGCATCATGCAGTCACAGGTTTATGTTCAGGATAAAGACGGCAATGACCTTATGACAAGCGACGGCTTCCCGATTGTTGAAGGCATGGATATGGCTTTCATGTTTGATACCGTTGCTCTCGAAAACGAGTTCAAGGCTGCAATCGGCGATATTCTTCTCTCCGTTGCAACGGGCAACAGGGACGGTCTGCTTGACACGGTTTTAGGCATTCTTGACGAAAGCTTTTCAAGCCACTATTTCAACCCTGACGGAACAAGAACAAACGGTGTTTCTGTTGACGAATACTGGTATTCTCTTGAGGAATGCAAGAATACTCCCGATAAATCATACGGCTACGCAAAAGGCTATGGCAAAGATGAAAACGGCAACACCCTGCCCACAACCAAATATGAAAACGAATACGATTTCATAAAAAGACAGGTTGACATTTCGGGATTTTGCGAAAAATACGGCTATGACCATGCGTATTATTACGCATACAGCTCATTCGGTGATACTCTCGAAACCGCAGCAGGTCTTAACGAATATATCGATATGGTAAAGGCACAGACGGGTCATGACAAGGTAAGCCTTGTTTTCATCAGCCTTGGCGGAACAATCGGTAATGTTTATCTTGCCGAGCATTGCGACCCCACAGAGGTTGACAGAGTTGTTTTTGCCGCAGCGGCAGTTGACGGTTCATATCTTCTCGGCGACCTTATGGCAGGCAACTCAACGCTCAAAGACGGCAACGCCCTTTACAATGACCTTATCCCCAACCTTATTTCCATTCTTGCAGAAGAATATGAGGCTCTTGCCTATATCGGCAATCCCGTTGCAAGGGCAATTCCGCAGGGACTTTTCAGCGATTTCCTTAACGAGGCTCTTGAAAGAGCAATTGCAGAGGTTCTCGGCAAGCTTATGCACAACTGCCCCTCAATGTGGGCACTTGTCCCGAGCGAGATGTATCCGGAACTGAGCAAGGAGCTCATCTCTGACGAAGCACACACTCTTCTTAAAGAAAAAACCGATAAGTATTATAACATTCAGAAAAACGCTGCAAAAACCGTTCAGGAAATGACAGAAAAAGGCGTTGACATCTTTGTTATCTGCGGCTATGACCTTGAGCTTCTTGGTCTTGTTGAGCATTATAAGCTCAGCTCCGATAACATCATTCAGGCACAGTCAACATCAATCGGTGCAACCTTTGCCGATGCAGGCGAAGTTCTCCCCGATGATTACAAGCCTGCAATTGACAAAACATATATAAGCCCCGACGGCGCTGTTGACGCAGGCACCTGCGCTCTGCCCGACAGAACATGGTTTATCAAAGGTCAGAGCCATCTCAAGCTTCAGTCATCAATCAATGACGTTATTGAGCTGTGCATTCAGCTTGTTTCGAATTATGAAATCACCGATGCAAGAGTCAACAACGGCGGCTATGAACAGTTCATCGATTACCGTAACCTTTCAACAATCGAAAGCCTTATGAAGAAATATGAAGAGGCTGATTTAAGCGGTATTCCTGCCGATAAGCTTGCCGCTCTTGAAGCTGCATATGCAAAAGCAAAAGATCTGCTTGCAGGCAGAGCATGGAATGCAGATGAAGCTCTCGAGGTTGAAAAAGAGCTTTACACCGCTATGTATAAAGCAAAGCTGACCGACGGCAACGCACCTTTTGTTACATACACTCTTGTTCCTGTTCTTACAAAAATCGCAAAGGTTATCAGCGACGTTTTCGGAATGATTTTCGGCGGCAACGATTATTGGAAATTCTTCGGAAACATCCTTAAACAGGTTATCGAAAGCATATAATTGCAAGCAAAAGCAAAAATAAACAATAAAAACCGCTGAATCAGCGGTTTTTTGCTTTTTTAGGCAATTGAAAACACTTCTTCTCTGTGCTATAATACCAAGGATAATGTTAAATGGTCAGGTAACGGTTTATGTTGCCTGCTGCATAGAATATAGTAAAATCAATTCAGAAAGGTATATTCGGATGATTTGTGATACGGTTTTGGATGCTATCGGAAACACTCCGATAGTCAGACTTCAGAAAATGACAGGTCCTGACGACGCAGAGATTCTTGTTAAATTTGAGGGTCTTAACGTTGGCGGTTCAATAAAAACTCGCACCGCTCTTAACATGATTAACGATGCTGAAAGCAAAGGTTTGCTCAATTCCGACTCAGTGATTGTTGAGCCTACCAGCGGCAATCAAGGCATCGGTCTTGCTCTCGTCGGTGCAGTCAAGGGCTATAAAGTTAAAATAATCATGCCCGATTCCGTCAGCGAAGAGCGCAGAAAGCTTGTTGAGCATTACGGCGCAGAGGTTATCCTTGTTCATGATTCGGGAAACATCGGCAAATGCATTGAGGAATGCCTTGAGCTTGCTCTTAAAATGAAAGCAGAAAGCTCTGATGTTTTTGTGCCCCAACAGTTTGAAAATCCTGCAAATCCCGAAATTCAGCGCTCGGCAACGGGCACCGAAATTCTCAGACAGGTTGACCGCCCCATTCACGGCTTCTGCTCGGGAATCGGCACAGGCGGCACAATAACAGGTATCGGCGAAACTCTCAAGGCGGTTAACCCTGACATAGAAATCTGGGCGGTTGAGCCTGAAAACGCCGCTATTTTATCGGGCGGAGCAATCGAAACACATATCCAGATGGGAATCGGCGACGGAATCATTCCTGAAATTCTTAACACGGAGATTTTCAACGATGTTTGCATAATCGGCGACGATGAGGCTCTGCAGACGGCAAAAGATCTTGCTTCAAAAGAAGGCATTATGTGCGGCATCAGCAGTGGCACAAATGTTGCGGCTGCAATCAGACTTGCCAGAAAACTCGGCAAAGGTAAAACCGTTGTTACTGTTTTGCCGGATACTGCCGAAAGATATTTCTCAACCCCGTTATTCGGATAAAAATAGCTTGCACACGGCTGTGTGCAAGCTTTCGTTTTTTATTGTTCGTTTGCAGTTACAACGACATTGTCCGAGGTCAGAAGCTCCGTTACGGCATCGGAAAACGGTATTCCCGTGTGGTCGATAACTCCTGCGGTTTCATCTTCTGAAGGGTCAACAACTGCTTCTGTTAGTGATTCGCGATGAGTTGTAATTTCTTCTTCTCCATCTGAATCCGAGGGCTTTTCAGGTTTCAGAATATCGGGAAGAGTGGGAATCGGTTTATTTCCGATTTCTCCTGTTATATTTTCACCTGTTCTGCTTTCGGTTTCTTCCTGACCCAAGGGAAGGCTCGGAATGTTTTCTCCGATATTTGCCATTGCGTGGGTAGTTGACTCTTCAGCTGCAGTTTCCGCCACAGTTGTTCCTGATGTGTTTTCCTTTGCACCATCCTCGCCGTTATTTCTGCCCGAAAGAGCAACGGCAAGAACAACGCCTATAACCGCTGCAACCGCAACAATCGCAGCGATAAGAACAATAAGCTTTGTTTTCTTATCCGCAGAAACAGGTTCAGCCCTTTTCTCCGCAACAAGTGAAGCTGCGGGTGCGGATGCAACTGCAGGAGTTGTTGCAACGGGCATAGCATCGGGAAGCGGCGAATCATCAATCAGGATTGAGCGTCCGTTCATAATCTTTTTAGCTTTATCAAGGTCGAAGCCTGCAGGCGCATGCGGAACAGCCGAATCCGCAACGGGAGCAGGTACAGGCGCAGATACAGTCACCTCTGCATTCGCTGCAGCCGCTGCCTTTTTGGCAATGGCATTATGGTCAGCGGAAACCGTTTTTTCTCCGCTGAGCATATCAGCATCTGTTTTAACCGTTGAGCTTTCAGCTTCAAAGCCGTCAGGCAATACAACCTTTGTTCCGCAATCAGGGCAGACTTTTGCCGATGCGTCAAGCACCTTGCCGCATTTGATACAAAACATATACTATCCTCACGATATCTTTAATATTATGATAATATACTAACACTAATTTTTGAAAAAGTCTATAAAAATTTCAAAAAGCTGCTCCGCACATTTTGCGAAGCAGCTTTTGTTTCAATTATCAGTTGCCGATAAGCGTTGCATAAGCTCTGAAATCGGTATATGTTACATTATTGCCGAAAGCAGTATACTCCAGTTCGATAGGCTCTATTCCGTCATCAAAGCAAACAGCAAGACCCGATGAAGGCTCGATATAAACCTCACCGTCTACACCGCCTAACTCGCAGGAATATGAATAAACCTGACCGATGGGAGAATAGTTAACCATTCCATTATAAGTGTACGGGCCGCTGTAAACGCCGTTGGTGTTTGAGGTTATTCCGTAACCGCATAAATCAATAAACATCTGCGCAGCATCAAACTCGGAGCTGTCTACCGCATCGGAAGCAATCTCATAATAAGAACCGTTGGTAGCGGCATAATATTTCCATGTATCGGTTTCGGGATATTTAACATACATTATATCGCACTCGTCACCGTTAACAATATAGTCCGTAACATAAACAACCTGTTCTTTCGGATCCGTAACATCGATAATAATATCAAAGGCGTAATCGTCTATGCTTATCTCATAGCGAACCTTTTTAATAATGTTATCGGGAGTTATGTGCGGATAACTGTGAACCGTTCCAACCGTGGGAGGTGCATAAGGATCGGTTTCGGGCTCTGTAACGGGCTGAGTGGGAGTTGTAACAGCGTCAGTTGTGCTTTCGGTAAAATCAGGAATTACAAAGCCTTCGGACTCTGTTGTTTTTTCTTCATCTTCGCCGTTTTCATCACCGTTATCATTGTCATTATCTTCTCTGTCTGAATCGCTTACGGAGTGACCGTTATCCTTATCAAAATCAATAACATCCGTTGCAACAAGAACGCCGAAAATAATCGCCGCAACCGCTATAACCGCAAGAACGGCAATTACAATAACGGGAGCCTTGCTCTTCTTGGGAGCAGGCTGGGGCATCTGCTGCTGAAAAACGGGCTGCGAAGGCTGCTGAAAAGCAGGCTGCCCATATGGAGTCTGAGGTGGCTGCTGGAATGCCTGTTGTGAATAGCCCAAATCACCGTAAGAAGGCTGCTCCGAGGGGAAATAACTCCCCTGCTGAAAAACAGGCTGCTGCTGAGGCTTTTCAAAAACAGGTGCTGCGGGAGAAGCCATAACTGTAGGGTTAATATCATAGCTGACGGGAGGCATCTGTGCTTCGGGCTGCGGCTGCGCCGGTGCAGACGGAGCCATAACCGTTGCATCAAATTCAAAGCCTGCAGGAGGTATCGGTGCCGCGGGCTGAGCAGAAGCAGGCGGAGCCATAACCGTTGCATCATCGTCAAAACTGACGGGCGGAATATAAGGCTGAGTCTGCGGAACGGGCTCGGAAGCAAGCGGAGCGGTTGAGCCGCCGCAAATCGGGCAGAATTTTACATTGTCTGGAATCTGATTACCGCAATTCTGGCAAAACATATTTTTTCTCCTTCCACAAATGGAGTTAATTCTCATTATATTTATATTACTACAATAAAATTGTTTTGTCTACATAATTATAAAAAACTTAAATAAAATTTAAAAAACAAATCCAACGGCAAAAGCTGTAACGCAAGCAGCGATTGAAACAACTATCAGCGGCAGCTTGAAATAAGCCAGAACAACAGCCACAACCGTTCCTGCAACCGCAGTTACCGTGTTACCCGTTGAATAAAAAATTGCAGGGAATGTCATTGCGCTCAGAACCGCAAACGGTATGTAATAAAGCACGCTCTGAATGAATCTCGATTTGATTTTCTTTCTGAAAAGCGCAAACGGAAGCATTCTGATAAGATAAGTAACGCCTGCCATAACAAGAATATAAATCGCTATACTCATTGCTCAATGCCCTCCGATTTCTCAGGTTCAATCGGGAAAAGCAGAGCTCCGATAACCGAAGCCGCTACCGAGCTGATTATGATTGCAAAGCCTGTTGAAACAGACGGCAGCCAGAGCTTGAATGCGCAGCTGAGCACCGCCGCAACACCGATAACCGAAAACACCTTGTGGCTGCTCTTTGCAGGCGGAACTATAATTGCTATAAACATTCCGTAAAGCATAATGCCCATTGCAGCGGTAAGAGCGGCAGGCAGAAGCATATTTGCAACCGAGCCTGCAAGAGTGCCTCCGACCCAGCCTAAAGCCGCAACGGAAATCATGCCATACATATATTTCGGAACAATTTTGCAATCCTGCGCAGACGCAACAGCAAAAATTTCATCGGTTATTCCGTAAGCGGCAAGAAGCCTGTGGGGCGTTGTGAATGAATCATCAAGCTTTTGCGAGAGAGAAATTGCCATTAGAGCATAGCGAAGATTGATAACCAGCTGTGTTGCTGCCATTTCAAGCAGACTTCCGCCTGCCGCAATAATCGCAACACCCATCGCCTGCCCTGCAGATGTAAGATTAGTGAGGGAGATTATAACTGCTTCTATCGCTTTAAGCCCCGACTGCACGGCAACAATTCCGAAACCGAACGAAACGGAAAAATATCCGAGAGCTATAGGTAAACCGTGAGTCATTCCACGGGTAAACGGTTTTCTCAATTGTAGAACATCCTTTCAAAATTCTGCTGATATGTCATTTTATCACCGCAGATGTATATTTTCAATATCAAACAGTAAAAATAATGTATTTTTATGCAGAAAGTACGGGGTTTCAATACGGTAAAATCAGAATTACGGATCAAAAAACAAGCGGTGTATCATGTAGATATAAGACAACAGCGAAGGAGAAAGAACGATGGAAAGCAAGAAAAAGGTTGCAATTAACGAAAAGAACGAGAAGGATAGCTTCGGCTTGAAAATAGCAATGGCAATCCTTGCGGTTGCGGTGGT
>JAZNPG010000119.1:0-2319 GCA_045589555.1 Acutalibacteraceae bacterium | reverse complement strand
TTCTTTCACATCGGAAAAATAATAGTAAAGAGGAACTGTTCCGTCAAAAATAGCAAGAAGCTTGCGGCAGCATTCAACCTGCGGAGAAGCTGCGCTGTCAAAACGCAGGAACAAGCCTTTTGCTTTTTTCTTTGCAGGTTTATCCTCTTGCGTGATATCGGGAAGCGAATTGATATCAGGGCATTTTTCAACCGATTCGCAAACGATTTTAGTGTCCTCATCCTCACGCATACTTATTCTGCCCCTGAGAAGAACGATATTACCTTCGAAGAAAAGAGCAGGTCTTTCGGTTAAGGTTTTCGGAAAAACGATAACCTCAATGCTGCCCGAGTTATCCTCAAAATTCAGAAATGCCATGGTTGAATCATTCTTTGTTATTTTCTTCTTAACAGAGCTGATTAAACCGAGGATAACCACACGCTCGTTATCTTTATATTTTTCTTCGCTGAGAATATCAGAAATCTGAGCGCATTTAAGCTTTCTTGAAATCGGCAGATAATCTGCCATCGGATGACCCGAGAGATACATTCCCGCAACTTCTTTTTCATATTTGAGAAGCAAGTCTTTCGGGAATTCCTCTGCATCGGGATAACTGAATGAAGATGAAAGAACAGATTCGGGCTCATCATAGTCTGCAGTTAAATCGCCGAAGCCTATCTGACCGTCAACATTGCGGCGCTTTTCATTTTCAAGCTCCTCAATGATGTTATCGATAACAATAATCATCTGCCGTCTGTTTGCACCCATTCCGTCAAACGCACCGCACTTGATAAGGCTCTCAATCGCTCTGCGGTTAAAATCCTTGCCGTACATTCTTTTGCAAAAATCATAAAAATCTGCAAACCTGCCGTTTTTCATGCGTTCTTCTGAAAGCCTGCGGATAAAACCTCTGCCGAGGTTTTTAACTGCAGTCAGGCTGAAATGTATGTTACCCTCAGAAACCGAAAAGCTGTCATCGCTTTCATTAACATGAGGCGGCAGAATTTTTATTCCAAGCCTGGCGCATTCATTGATATACTGCACAACTTTTCCCGTGTTATCAAGGAAGCTTGTGAGAAGAGCCGCAAGGAATTCGCAGGGATAATGACATTTAAGATATGCGGTCTGATAAGCTACATAAGCATATGCTGCTGCGTGCGCCTTGTTGAAAGCATATGATGCAAATGACATCATTTCATCAAAAATCTCGTTAGCCGCTTTTTCGCTGACCCCTCTTCTGACCGCACCCTCGCAAATAACATTGCCGTTTTCATCGGTCATGCCGTGAATAAAATGCTCACGCTCTTTAAGCATTACATCATGCTTTTTCTTGCTCATTGCACGCCGAACAATATCCGCCCTGCCGTAAGAATAGCCTGCAAGCTCACGGCAAATCTGCATAACCTGCTCCTGATAAACCATGCATCCGTAGGTAACATCAAGAATGCTTTTAAGCTCAGGTGTTTTATAAGTGACCTCTTTAGGATTGTGTCTGTTTTTTATATAGGTCGGAATTGAATCCATGGGACCGGGTCTGTAAAGCGAAATAACAGCTATAAGGTCCTCAATGCTTTCAGGCTTGAGCTGCGATAAAACGCTTCTCATGCCTGCCGATTCAAACTGAAAAACACCTTCCGTTTGTGCAGAGCACATCATTTCAAAAACAAGCTTGTCCTCAAGGTCAATTTTGTTGATGCTGAAATCAGGATTTTTTTTCTTTATCATTTTCTCGGCAGAGCTGATAACCGTTAATGTTCTAAGACCGAGGAAATCCATTTTAAGAAGACCAAGCTCTTCAAGCGTTGTCATCGGAAACTGCGTTACTATAGCCTCATCGTTTCTTGCAAGAGGAACATAGGTTTCAACGGGGTCATGTGTAATAACAACACCTGCCGCATGGGTTGATGCATGGCGGGGCATACCCTCAACTTTGCGTGCAAGGTCAATAAGCTCTTTTGCGTTTTCGTCGCTTTCATAAATGTTTCTGAATTCAGCGGAGCGCTTGAGAGCCTTATCGAGAGTAATGTTAAGCTCGTTGGGAATCTGCTTTGCTATGTTATCAACAACATTATACGGCATACCCATTGCTCTGCCGACATCCCTGACAGCAAGCTTTGCCGCAAGTGTACCGAAGGTTACAATCTGTGCAACATGATCAGCACCGTATTTTTCGATAACATAATCAATAACCTCACCGCGTCTTTCAAAGCAAAAGTCAACATCAAAATCAGGCATACTGACTCTTTCAGGATTTAGAAAACGCTCAAAAAGCAGGCTGTGCTTCATCGGGTCAATACCTGTTATTCCGATGCAATATGCGCAGATGCTTGCCGCACCCGA
>JAZNPG010000118.1:0-13271 GCA_045589555.1 Acutalibacteraceae bacterium | reverse complement strand
AGCCGTAAAGCTGCCTCGTGAACTGTTTGATTAGATTTCGGGAATATCGAGTTCGATTTCTCTGCCGAGTTCTGCGGAGCGTGAAATACCGTCGATGATAGCCTGATTATAGAGAATCTGGCTGCAGGGAACGGGAGCTTCGCCGCCTTCCTTGACAGCATCAACGAATGAACGGATTTTGATATCGAAGCAGTCAACATCATTCTTCTTCATGGGAATATATGTTTCAATCTGCTCGCCTGCGATTTCATGATAGATTACAAGAGGACCGCCGATGCTGCCGTTCCAGCATTCTGTTGAGGGAATTCTTACAGAACCCTTTGTACCCATGATGATTGTATCACCCGGTGTATCAAGGTTCATTGCCCATGCAATTCTGAAGTCGAGGATAATGCCGCCTTCAAGACGGATAAAGCCTGCTGCGAAATCGTCAACGCCGAAAACGTCGTGATGTTCATAGCTGGGGCTCTTGCCGAAGAAATCCGACTTGTAACCCGAAACTGTGAGGGGCTTGGGATAGCCGATTGAGTTGAGAACCATATCAAGTGAGTAGCAGCCGATATCGCCGAGAGCACCAATGCCTGCGGTTTCCTTTTCAATGAAGGAAGTGCCGAAGGGAGTGGGGATACCTCTTCTTCTGCCGCCGCCTGTCTGGATATAATAAATCTTGCCGAGCTCGCCTGACTGAACAACCTTCTTGAGCATCTTCATGTTCTCGTCAAATCTGGGCTGGAATCCGATTGAAAGAACAGCGTTGCTTGCCTTTTCTGCCTTGCAGATTGCAACAGCTTCTTCAAGAGTTACGCACATGGGCTTTTCAAGAAGAACGCTCATTCCGTGCTCGAGAGCATAGATTGTGCATTCTGCGTGTGTTGCGTTATATGTACAAACGCTTACTGCGTCGCATTCGCCTGCGTCAACAAGCTCTTTGTGGCTGGGATAGAATTTAACATTATCGCCAACGTTATATCTTTCGCAGAAAGCCTCTGCCTTGCCGGGCACGAGGTCTGCAAGAGCAACAATTTCAACATCGGGGCATTTCTGATATGCTTTAACGTGAGCCTCTGCAATCCAGCCTGTGCCGATGATGCCGACCTTGACCTTCTTGCTCATATCTCTTACTTTTTCTTCGGTGTGAACCTTTTTGTAATCATCAAGAATAGCTGTTGTTGCCATTTTGTTTACCTCCTATTTTACCAGCTGAGAGTTTTGAGATATTCTCTGCTGAGTTTAACCGAATTCATTCTTGTGTCGCCCTTGGCAGGGTCATCCTGCTCAACAACAACCCACTCTGCGCCCGAATTTTCGCAGGCCGCAAGAATTTCGGGCATATCCTGCATGCCGTAGCCGACAGGCATAAAACTGAATGCATCCTCTTCGGCTTCTGCGGTTTCTTCTTCCTCAATGCCGATAAGAGCATACATCTTGCCTTGACCCGAGCCGCTCTTTTTGAAATCCTTGAGATGAACAACAGGGCATCTGCCGCTGTATTTTTCAATGTATTCAGCAGGGTTAACGCCTGCAACGTTTACCCAGCAGGTATCGATTTCAGTTTTGAGAAGGTCTTCGGGAATTGTTGAATAAAGAACGTCAAGGGCATAATCCTCGCCGATTTTAACAAACTCAAAATCGTGGTTATGGTAAAGAAGCTGAATGCCGAGAGCTTTTGCTGCCTCGCCGATTTTGCGGATGCCTTCAACTGTTGCTGCAAAGCCGTCTGTGCCGGGTCTGCATTCCTCTGTAAGATAAGGAACAACAACATATTTGCAGCCGATTTCAGCGTAGTCGGCAATAACCTTTTCGGGGTTCTCGAGCATATCATAATAGGGTACATGAGCAGAAATGGGGATGATACCGATTTCTTCGCAGAATGCCTTTATTTTTGAAGGATCCTCGCCGAAAAGACCTGCAAATTCAATGCCGTCATAGCCGAGCTCTTTCATTGCTTTTATTGTGCCGTAAAAATCCTGCTCCATTTCATCCCTTACGGAATAGAGCTGAACGGCAACGGGAAGTTTCATAGCTTTTCACTCCTATAAAAATTAATGCACAATATATAGTAACATATTATGCCGAGGTATACAAGATGAATTTTTAAAATTATTTGTTTTGATTGATATATTTTTCCGTGATTGCTGCTGCACAGTAAACGAGCTCGCCGCACGGACGCTTTTTATAATAATGCGCCGATCTTTTTTCGGGAGTCGGGTCCGAAGCACCCTCACCGAGTCCAAGCAAATCACGGCAGATGTATGAGCCGTTTTCAGCCTTGAAATCGCCTGCCGCTTTCTGGATGAGAGCGTAGAGCTCTTTTTTCTTTTCAGCGTTGTTGGAGTCTGTGCTTGCAAAAACGCAGGAGAGCACCATTGTCATGCCGCTCACGGCACCGCAAACCTCACGCAGCCTGCCCATGCCTCCGCCGAAGCCTGCGGAAAAGCGGAGTGCGGTTTCACGGTCAAAGCCCGTTACATCTTCAAAAGCGCAAAAAACTGCCTGAGCGCAGTTGCAGCCGTTTTCAAAAAGCTCCTTTGCTTTTTCAGGTCTTGTCATATCAGTCATCTCCGAATATGTTTTTTACTAATATAAACAATATTTTTCTGCTTGTCAACGAGCAAAAAACCAACTTTTTTGCAAAAGTTTATATTTTGTTAAAATTTTACTATTCCATTTTGATGAAATATGTGTTATACTGTGTCTATCCATCCTCGCAAAACGGGGAAAAATAAAACGGAGGATACGAAAATGAACAAAATCACAACAGTTTCCAAGAAAACTCTTTCGATGATTCTTGCATTGATCATTGCTCTTTCATGCATGGCAACCGCTTTTGCAGCTCCTGCAGCTCCTGCAGATATCAAGCTTCTTGCTGCATTCTCGGATGCAATCGTTATCGAAGAAATTGAAGGCTGCGAATACGCAATTCTTGCTATCGCTGAAGACGGCACAGTTGACGCTTCAACGGCCGAGTATAAAGCAGAGTCAACCTTCAAAGGTCTTGAAGAGGACACAGTTTATGCGGTTTACGCAAGAGTAGCTGCAACAGATACCGAAGATGCAAGTGAGCCCAAGGCAATTCAGGTAACAACAGGCTTAGCCGAAAATGACCCTGCAGTTGAAATTGCAGATGATGCTATCACTGTTAACGATGAGCTCAAAAACATCGTTTGCAAAGCAAACAAGGTTGAGTACAACGGCACAAACTACATTGTTAAGTATGAAATCAGCCCCAACGCAGGTGTTGACGTTTCATCACTTGCTGACGGCAGCACTAAATTCGGCAACCTCACATCAGGAACAACATATGCAATCACAGCCAAAATCACGGTTGCAGGCATCGAATTCAAGTCAGAGCCCGTAAGCAAAACTCTCAAGCTCGCTCAGAATTCTCCCGCAGCTCCCGTTCCCACAAAGGTAACTGCAACATCAATCGAAATCAAGGCTCTTGATAAGAGCGCTGTTTATGCATGCGCAGTTAAGGGCAGCTCCGAAGAGCTTGTATGGGTAACAGCAAACATCTTCAAAGATCTTGCCCCTGAAACCGAATACATTATTTACGCAAAGTATCCCGCAACAGATACATATCTTGAGAGCGCTCCTGTTTACATTGAGCTTACAACTCTCAAGGCTTCCGCAGGCACAGCTCCCCAGCCTGTTCTTCTTGATAAGAACAGCACATCAGTTAAGGTTGGCGCAGCTGACGGAATTGAAACAGAGTTCTCAATCGACGGCGGCAAGACATGGAACAAAACAGGTCTTTTCACAGGTCTTGAGGCAAACAAAAAGTATGATTTCGTTGCAAGATATGTTTATGAAGAAGGCAAGCAGGATCCCAGCGGTATCAGCGAGGCTGTTTCCATCATCACAAACAAGAGAGCTAACTATGAAGCAGCAGTAAGCAACTGCGCTTTCACCGTTACAACAGAGGGTAAGGTTTACGCAAAGAGCTCCTTCAGCTTCTCAATCGCAGGCGATACATATTCAGGCACAGACCAGTATGGCGATACAAGATATGTTCCCGTTAAGTGGGAATATGACAGCCAGAGTGAAGATGTAACAGGCAAGTCAATCACAATGACAGGCACTATCAACACTCCCGAAACCTCACAGGATATTTCTGTTAAGGTTACATATGAGCTTCAGAAGTTCAACGGCACATCATGGGTTGCAGTTGATACAGCAACAGCTGATTACAGCGTTCATGTAAGCCCTGAATACAATGCATTCAAGGCATTCCTTGAGAGCTTCCTTAACTTCTTTCTCAACTTCATTCCCAAGCTCATTCTCGGCTTCATCAACAAATAATATTAACTTCAGCGCAGGCACACCGCTCGGTGTGCCTGCTTTTTTGTGTTTTGGCGAACTCTTGATTTTTTAATATATTTATGATATAGTTATAATGTATAAATACGGGCATTCCGTATGCGTTTTTGCAGAAAGGGGGATTTTTAAGTGTGTAACACACTAATCAAAATAGCTTCTGCAATTATTCTTGTTATTGCTGTTATTCTTAACTTTTTCGGTAAACTTTTCGGAATCGGTGATATAATTCCCACCCAGCCGAAAACAACTGAGGAGGCAAGCATTTCTCAATCGGTTACATATCAGGAATCGACCACTTATGAATATACAACCGAAGAGTCAACAACAGAAGAAAGCACCACAGAGGAAACAACAACCGAGAAGAAAACCTATCCGGTTATGGGAAGCACAACTTCAGTTACGGCACCGTCCGTAACGGGATCAACGAATGCTGTTACAACAAAGCCTCAGACCACTCAGGAATTCGGACCTAAGGTTACTGCCGTTTCGCAGCTTGCGCTTGCTTCTTTCGGCGGCACAAACACAGATACTTATACGGGCATTGACACAACAGAAGACGGAGGATTTGTTGTCTGCGGTGTTTCAAATTCAACCGACGGCTCGCTTCTGAATGTTCCTTCGGACAGCTGGAGCGATTATTACGGTTTCGTTGCAAAATACGATAAGGATATGAACCTTGTATGGATTAAATCCGTTGGCAGCGCTTACGGCGGTGTCAGGGTTGAAGATGTTGCAGTGCTCAGCGACGGCAGCGTTGTTGCTGTAGGTTATTCAACGGCAGATGATTATGCATCCGATTCGGAAAGCAAAGGAACTCTCGAAGCGTTTGCGGTCAAATATTCATCATCAGGTAAGCTTGAATGGAAAAAAATATTCGGCGGTCAGGGCAATGATCTTTTCTATTGCGTTGAGCCTCTGGGCAACGGCTTTGTTGCAGGCGGCAAAACGAATTCAACGGACGGCAGCTTTTCGGGTAACTCCGAATCAGCCGTTTCTAATGCGGTTATCATGAATTTTGATACCGACGGAAATATTCTCTGGAGCAGATATCTTGCAGGCGACTATGCATCGTCGGTTGACGGTATGAGTACAGATGAAGACGGAAATATTTTTGTTGCAAGCATTACTGCGGCTTCAACAGGCGGATTTGCTGCAATCGACGGCATGGGCAAGGGCTATGTTGACTCTGCGGTTATCAAGTATAATTCAGACGGAATTGTTCAATGGGGCTTTGCGGTTGCAAGTTCGGGCAGAGATAATTTCAACGCAATCGAGGCAGACGGCAAGGGCGGCTGCGTTATTGCAGGATATTATGAACTTGTTACAACCTATGTGCCTGACGGCACATTTGCTGACCTTCATAACTGCGGCGGAATTGATTCCGTTGTTATCAGGCTCAATTCCGACGGCACAAAGCAATGGGAAAGAAGTGTAGCAGGCTTTGCAGATGATTTCATCAACGATATCGTAATGCTCGACAACGGCGGCTTTGCAGTTGCGGGCTACACATCTTCATCAAACCGTGATTTTGCGAGCGCAGGCAACAAGGGCGAAAGCGATGGTTTCGCAGCTTTCATTACTCCTGCAGGTAATCTTGCAGAAGTTAAAATGAACGGCGGTTCGAGAAAGGATATGGCAGCCTGCGCCGGATACACCTCCGACGGCAAGCTGATTATCCTCGGCAAAACCACATCGTCAAATGGCGATTTTGACGGAATGAACACCCATCTTTCCGATACATTTGTCAATCTTTTCGGCGATGCATTTACATGCTACATCACAAAATACAAGGTAACCATTTCATAAGATGAATAAAACAAAAAACAAACAGACGCTCGGAATAGCGGCGGCGGTTATTGTTTCTGCGCTGCTTATTCTTACAGCCTATATGTATGTTGTCGGCGGCTCAAGCATATTCAAAGGCTCAATGGAGGGCGAAACCGTCAGGGCAAGGGTTATAAGAGTAACCGACGTCAAAACGGATAACGTTAACGGCGAGAGCGAGATTCTGACAGTTTATTTCAAGGCACAGGCGCTCAATACGGAGCGCAGAGGTAAAACTCTTGATGTTATTCAGGAGATAGATAAATCCTATGCTTTCAGCCCGAAACAGGTTGAGCAGAACGATAAAATTCTTGTTGAAAGCTACACCGAGGGCGGCGAAACCTTTTATTATTTCGGAGATTTTGTGAGAATAACTCCGCTTTTATGGCTGCTTGCCGTTTTCTGCGTGCTGATTATTGTGTTTTCAAGAATTCAGGGTCTGAAAACCATAATCTCTCTCGGCTTTACCTGCCTTTCGGTTTTCTGCGTGCTGATTCCCGCAATCCTTAACGGCCACAACATTTATCTCTGGTCGGTGCTCGTTTGCATCTATATAACGGTTATGACCCTGAGCATAATCAGCGGCTTCAATATGAAATCTCTGTGCGCAGGCATAGGCTGCATAAGCGGTGTAATGTGTGCGGGTCTGGTTGTGCTGATAACCGATAAATTCCTTAATATGACGGGTCTGCTGGAGGAGGAATCGATTTACCTCTATCAGCTTTATCCCGAGAATCCAATTAATCTAAAAGCAATTATTTTTGCAATGATTGTTATCGGTGCTCTCGGAGCGGTGATGGATGTTGCAATGTCGATTTCATCCTCGCTGCATGAGCTCAGAATCAAATCTCCCGAAATAAAGCCTGCAGAGCTTATGAAATCGGGCTTCACAATCGGCAGGGATATGATGGGCACAATGGCAAACACCCTTGTGCTTGCATATATCGGCAGCTCACTCACCTGCGTGCTGCTGCTTGTTTCTTACAATGCAAATATCGAGCAGGTAATCAACAAAGAAATGATAATTGCGGAAATTCTGCAAGCTCTTGCAGGCAGCATGGGTATGCTTCTTACCCTGCCTCTGACAAGCGCGGTCTGCGCCGCAATGTTTTATAAAAAGGGGACGAATAACGATGCCTCTTGTTAAAATGAGCGACTTGCTCGCAAAAGCAAAAAAAGAGGGCTATGCCGTTGGCAGCTTCAGCGTGGCAAACATGGAAATGGTGCTCGGTGTGCTGAAAGCGGTTGAAGAAACAAAAAGCCCTGCAATAATTCAGATTGCCGAGGTAAGGCTTAACCATTCTCCGCTTGAGCTTATAGGACCTCTTATGGTTGCTGCTGCAAAAAACAGCAGTATGCCCGTGGCTGTGCATTTTGACCACGGCAAAACAGAAGAAAAAATAAGGCAGGCTCTTGAAATCGGCTTCACAAGCGTTATGTTTGACGGCTCACACCTTCCGTTTGAGGAGAATGCCGCAAAAACCGCTGAAATAAAGAAAATCGCAGCTGCTTACGGTGCAGATTGCGAGGGCGAAATAGGCTGCGTCGGCGGCAGCGAGGACGGCAGCGAGGATATCGCAATCAACTGCACATCTCCTGCGCAGGCTGCGGAATTCCATGCGCTCACAGGCGTTGATGCTCTTGCGGTTGCAATCGGCAATGCTCACGGCAACTATAAGCAGGCGCCGAAGCTTCGCTTTGATATTCTTGAGCAGACGGCTTCAATGGTTGATGCGCCGCTTGTGCTTCATGGCGGCACCGGTATTCTGCCGGATGATTTCAGAAAATGCATTTCTCTCGGCATTCACAAAATCAACATAGCAACCGCAACCTTTGACCGGGTTGAGCTCAGCGCAAGAAGCGCTTATGAAAGCGGAAAAATCAAAGGCTATTATGACCTGCAGACGGCTGAGGTTGAGGGCGCATATAAGAATGCGCTTGAGCACATTGAAATTTTCGGCTGCGCAGGCAAAGCATAGTTAAGAATAAATAATGAAAAGTTTCGGAGGGGCTTCGCCCTTGCCTGATTTAAAGAAAGGATAAGATAAAATGAGCTACATTAAATTTGACGAAACAAAAGCACTTGATGTTATCCCCATAGGCAGAATTGCGATTGACTTTAACCCCACAGATATGAATATGCCGCTTTCCGAAAGCAGCAATTTCAACAAGTATGTTGGCGGTTCGCCTGCGAATATCGCAGTCGGTCTTGCACGCCTCGGTGCAAAGTGCGGCTTCATTGCAAGAGTTTCCGATGACCAGTTCGGCGACTATGTTGAAAATTATTTCAAGGCAGACGGCATTGATGTTTCTCACGTTTTCAGATGCGAAAACGGCGAAAAGCTCGGTCTTACTTTCACAGAAATCCTCAGCCCCACACAGAGCAGCATTCTTATGTACCGTGAGGGTGTTGCAGACCTTCAGGTTTGCGTTGACGATGTTGACGAGGAATATATCAAGAGCGCAAAGGCGGTTGTTATTTCGGGCACGGCACTTTGCACAAGTCCCTCAAGAGAGGCTGCGCTCAAAACTCTTTTCCTTGCAAAGAAAAACGGCGTTGTAGTTATTTTTGATATCGACTACAGAAGCTACACATGGAAGAACAACGACGAAATTTCGATTTATTATTCAATTGCCGCAAAGAACAGCGATATAATTCTCGGTTCAAGAGAAGAATTTGACCTCACAGAAGCAGTTGAAGGCGTTTGCGCAAGCGACGAAGAATCCGCAAAGCGCTGGTTCTCATACGGCAACAAAATCGTTATCATCAAGCACGGCAAGGAAGGCTCCGTTGCTTATCTTGATGACGGTTCCGCTTACAAGGTTAAGCCTTTCCCCGTAAAGATGCTCAAGGGCTTCGGCGGCGGTGACGGTTATGCTTCCGCTTTCATTTATTCGCTTCTCAACGGCAAGAGCGTTCCCGAGGCTCTCGAATTTGCAACCGCTTCTGCATCAATGCTTGTTTGGGCTCACAGCTGCTCGGCAGCAATGCCCTCGGCAGAGACTGTTCAGAATTTCATAAACGAAATCAAGCCCACCTCAGGCGAGGTTATCGAAAAGATTAAATAAGAGAAAGCAGTCTGATGAATGTCAGACTGCTTTTTTACTTACTTTCCAGAGTGTTTTCAATTTCACGCAATAAATCGCTTGGCTTTATATCCATAGCATCTGCAATTCTGAAAAAGGTTTCAAGAGTTGGCTTTCTTATTCCGCGTTCAATTGCACTTAAATGGGTTCTGCCTATATCGGCAAGTCCGCTAACAACCTCTTGGGATAATCCTTTTTGTTCTCTGATTTTCTGAATTGTGCAGCCCACAATAACGGAATCTAACATAATTTTCATCAGCCTCCCTTAATTAAATTTTAAGTGTAAAAAGGCATGCTGATGAACACATATGTTGACAATTGAGCACAAATGTGTTACAATTTTTGCGAAAAGGAGGAAGAAATTATGAAAAAGCTTGTTTGCATATTATTAAGTATGGCATTAATTTTGGGCTTATCCTCATGTTCGGAAAAAAATTCAGAGGAAGATAAAACCAAAGTTGAATCAACTCAATCGAAGGCAATTCAATACTATGAAAACTGCATATTCACAAATCTCAAAACATTTACCGAAATAACGGATGTTGAATTAGAAAGTTCAGAAGAAGAGCTGAGAGCGGCAATATGCATTTACAAAACCAACGATGTTGAAGATGCAGAAAAATATGAGAGATATCTTGTTGAAGAATACGGATTTGCTGCAGATACAGAGGGAGAGCCTGATGAAGGCGAATCGCTTTATGTTTACAATGATTACGAGCTGATAATCACTCAAGAGGAAACTGCTGACGGAATAACCGTTACCATAACATATCCGTACGATGAAGATACTTTGAATGCAAAGAAAGAGGGAGTATATCAGGAGTGCTTAAAGCTTTTCGGTGAAGAAAAATATGCCGAGACTCTGGAATACTGCAAGGAAAATGCCATAGGTGAATATAAAGATTTTTTGAAAATCTGGAATTACTGTGAGGCAAGTCTTATGCTTGAGGAGGATGAGTTCTTTTACTCCGAGGTTATTGATAATCTTTCGGATGCAAGCGGTTTAAAGGATGCCGATGCTTTAAAAGCAGAGCTGGAAGAAGAGCTGAAAAGCATTGAGGGTGTTTATTATTATAAAAGAAGCGGTGATTGGCTGATTACCAATTATTACTGCATCATAAGCGGCGGAAAAGCGGCAATGGAGCTGAAAGAAAACAAGCTTGACATGGATGACAGCGTGTTCTACCTCTATGATGTTTTGAAAATAAAGCTTCTCGATGCTGACGGTAATCCCATTCTGAACGAAGATGGTTCGCCTGCGTGGGCTGTCGGCATCGGACACAGGCATACATCAAACAGTTTGCTGAAATGCGAATATAAATGCACAATGACCGATAGCGGAATGAAAATACAGGTTTTCGGTACAGTGCAAGCATTTGAAGGCACTTACAAGAAGATTTCCGAAACTGTACCTGCTGCAAGATAAAATTAAAGAGCTGTTTCGCCAATCAAGGTGAAACAGCTCTTTTTTACATTTGTTCCAATATATATTGTTTGACTTCTTCAAGCTTGCTTTTTTTCCATTCGCCCGTTTCAGCTTTTTTGGCAAGGGGGCAAAGGATAAAGAAATCCAGAGTTTCGCCGGGCACTCTGCCTGTTCGCAGCGGCTCAGCGAAATGCTCTGCCCATTCCTCTTCGGTTGCGTTTTTGAAGCGGTTCGGGTTGAGATATGTCATTTGCCGTTTTGTTGCGGCGATATGCATTTTTGCCGAGAGGGAAGAAAGAAGATTGAATTCCTCCTCCTGCACGTCAACAAAGATTCTCGGCAGAGGTGCTTTCACAACGTGCTCGGGACCTCTGACTATTTCAAGGCCCATCGGCTCCCATGTGAATTCGCTTTCGGTGAAATTGAGCTTGACAAGCAGACCGAGCTCTGTGTTGAACTGCGAGCGCTGATAGTCTGTATCAAAAATAAAGTTTCCGAGCGAATAGAAAATGATTTTATCGCCGACGGTTTCGTAATTCATTGGCACATGCGGATGATGCGAAACAACGATGTCGGCACCCATTTCAAGATATCTGCGGTAACGCTCTCTGGTGTAAGGTGAGGGCAGGGGGGTGAATTCCTCGCCTGCGTGGGCAACAACTATGCACCAGCGGCAGGTTTTCTTGATTTCGGTGATAGTGTTCTGAATTTCGTCAAGGTCGCTCCAGCTGTAGCAGCCTGCCTTGGCTTCGTCGGCTTTTCTGCAGGCACGCTGATAGCCTACACCGAACATACCGATTCCGCCTGCCTCATCAAGAATGACGGGCTGCCTTGCTTCACGGATGTTCATGCCTGCTCCTATGGTTTTTGCGCCGTTTTCTTTTGCGATTTCAAGCGTGCTTTTGATTCCGAATTCGCCTGCGTCCATAATATGGTTGTTGCAGATGTTCCATATATCCGCATTCATTTTGTTCAGAACCTTAACGGCTTCAGGGTCGATTGTGTGCAGCAGCTGCTGAACTCCGCCCTGAACGGTATTCTGTTCAACGGGTGCAACGGGACCCTCAACGTTTGCAACAACATGGTCGGCACTGTGGAGAAATGCGAGAACATCATCGGAAAGAAGCTTTTCATCGTTCCATTGACCGTACATATATCTGTCAAAGCCGATATCTCCCGTGAAAACTATAGTTGACTTATCCTTCATGATATTCTCCTTTCGTTGATGATTCTGATGATATAATACCACATGATAAACAAAAGAGCAAGGGCGTGGAAGGGAATTAACCGTTTGGTGTTATCTGTCAGCTTTAATTTCAATCAGAATTATTTCTGGTCGGTTATTTAAACGGAACGGGAACAGACTGTTGCCGATTCCGCGGCTGACTGCCATGCAGGTGCTGTTGCTTGTGTAAAGACCTGCATCATATTCGGGAAAAAATCCCTGATTCGGTGCTATTATGCCTCCGATAAAAGGCAGCCTGAACTGTCCGCCGTGTGCATGGCCGCTGAGCACCAGATTTACACCGCTGTTCACATAGGTTTCAAAAAGCTCGGGTCTGTGGGAGAGGAGTACGGTATAAGAATCATCGGCTTTTATAAGTTTTGTCAGTTTACTCTGCATGACTGTTTCAGAATCCCCGAATAGATAGTCGGTCTGAAAGCTCGGGTCATCAACTCCGAGCAGCACAAGTGTTTCTCCGGATTGCCTGATTTCAAAGCTTTCATCTTCAAGCACGGTTACGCCTGAATTTTCCAGTTCTGTTTTGAATTCGGCAAATTCGGATATCCGAGACTCATGATTACCCGTAACATAGAAGCAGGACGCAATTTTCACCGCTTCCTGAGCAAAGTGCAGAGCAACATCGACATCTGTATTGCGTGAGTCAATCAGGTCACCCGTAATTGCTATGATATCCGGTTGAGCATTGCGCAGCATTTCAAGGAGCTTTTTGTTATCCTTGCCAAGCTCCGTGTTGTGCAAATCCGAAACATGAGCAATGCGGAACCCGTCAAAGGCTTCGAGCAGTTTATCGCTTGTAACCGTGTATGAATTCAGTTCCGGCGTCAGATTGCCCCATACAGTCCATATAATCAGAACCGAAAGGATTGCTGCAGCGGCAGAAATTATAATAATTCCTTTTTTCTTCATAATAGCATTCATCCTGTTTGGTGAGTTTTTTTGATTATATCACAAAGTTATGAGCTTTTCAATTGAATGTGAACGGGAGTCAGAGGTGCGACTCAGCTGTGTTTACCGACATATTTCACTTGACTTTTTTAAATAAACATTGTATATTTCATTAGTAAATATATCCGCCCGTGGCGCAGCCGGATAACGCAGCAGATTCCGATTCTGAAGAACGGGGGTTCAAATCCCTTCGGGCGGGCCAGATAGTGCCTTTTGTGAGGCAAAAGAATAAAGAATAGAGAATAAATATGAAATAATAAATATGTGTTGCGGCGCTATTTGTTTTATTATTTATTCAATATTCTTTTTTCTTTATTCTTTAAAACAAGGTGTAAAAAATGAAAGATAACATTCTGCTTGACAAATCCTTGAAATTTGCCACACGAATTGTAAAACTTCATAAATATCTTATCAAAGACAAAA
>JAZNPG010000117.1:0-3014 GCA_045589555.1 Acutalibacteraceae bacterium | reverse complement strand
TGCCGCAGGCGAAGAATCGCTTGATTTGCTGATTTTATAGTCTGCGGTTACGGGCTTGCCGTCATAAACCTTGCCGAAATCGGAAATTTCAATCGTTACATCTGCTTTTTTGACGGTAAGAGGAATTGTGACCTCTGCAGGAGCATCGCCGTCAACATAGGCTTCGCCCAAGGGGTTAACGCCGACTGTAATCGGATAATTGCCTGCTGCAAGATTTTCAAGAACATCGGATGAAACTATAATCATATTTCCGAGAACTTCGTAATCTTCCGTGCCGAGAACGGTTTCGCCAATCTTAACGTAAGCAACGGTGTTGCCGTTGAGGTTGAGATTGAATGACTGGCTTGCATTTTTGGTGAGAACATAAACAACCTCATCCTTGAAGGATGTGTCGAGTGTGCTGTCGGTATAAAGCACGATACCGTCGGAATTTACGATTACATATCTGCCCGAATTATCAGTTACCTTTGCGTAGATAATGTTTTTGCTGTTGGGACTGATGCTGACTGCACCTGTATATTCAATCCATTCAATATTTCCGAAATCTGTGATTTTTTCGGTTGCAACAAAGTATTCAGCTTTTGCAATGCCGCTTTCGGAATCGGATGCAGAAATGCTGAACGCCTTTGTTTCCTTAAAGAACAGACCGAATGAAATTGCAGTTGCGCTTGAAGTCCACTTATATTCGCCGATTACGATTTCGGCGGTGGGTTCTGCAAGATCCCGCTTGATTTCGCCAAGCACAACCTTTGCGATATAGCCGTTTTCTGTCTGCTTGAGATAGTAAACCGCATTTTCTTCGTTTCCAAAGGTGATTTCGCTGCCGTAGATGCCGTCAACCGCTGTGCTGTTGGTGTAGCCATCGGGAGCGGTTACGGTTACTGCGCTTGTGTACCAGCCGTTTTCACCCTTTGTGCCGCTTACGGTTGCATCAGGTGCGCCGTCATACCACTTGATTTCATAGGTGTGGTTGATCGCTGCTTCGGTTGCAGAGTAGTTGTTGTCGGCAAAAATTGCCGTTGCGGTGTAAACACCAACATCTGTGTTAACGTAGTTTATAAGTTCAAATTCATTACTTTCATCGCCGTTTACGTCAACATATTTCGCTGTTACTTTGTGGGGGTTGCCTGTGTAATAGAATTCGTCGCCTTCCCAGATGATGTCAACAGTTGCGGGCTTGATTACAAATTCTTTTTTAACCTTACCGGTGTAATCGCCCAAACCGTCAATAACTGAAGTATAAACACCTGCATCTACATAATAGAACCACTGAACCGGAACATCGTTTTCCCATCTTCGGGCATTTACAGCATAATCCACGTTTTCTGTGAGTGTCTTTCCGCCGATTGTTACGGTAACGGCAGGTGCTTGATGTTGACCGTTATAAACAAATTCTGTTTTGTCAACGGTGATAACCGCCTCTGAGAGGTCAGCACCCTTGCCAACCTTTACATAACCGTTAATGATTTTTGCATCATCTGCAACATCAATAAGCTTACCGTCGGCATCTTTGTAGTAATAATCCTCTGCAAGGAGTGCGTTTGCAGTTGCCTTATAAGCAACAAAGCCGTTGGGGAATTCGCCGCCCTTGAGGATAAGAGTTGCATCTTCACCATAGTAAACAGTCCATTCGCCGTAGGGTGTGCCGCTGTGACGGCCGTATTCATTATCCGTTCCCGTAAAGCTGCCGCCGGTTATCTCAACAGTACCGCCAAGCAGAATAAGTGCCACATTGTCGTCACGGTCTATTTTACCGCCGGAAATATAGGCGTTATTTACGTTTACGATGCTTTCAATCTCGCCACCGTAAACGTAAAGCTTACCGCCGTTTTCAACTGCGCCGGAGTTTTTACCACCTTTAAGAACACCGTCATAAACATAAACAGTGCTGTCATTATAATTGGCAATAGCCGGATAGTTGTCAGCTTCAACCGTTCCGTCATTAAAATACAAAACACCGAAGTTGCGAATACCGCCGTCGCCCTTGATTATACCTGATTCAACAGTGAGTTTACCGTAATTGTAAATACAATCCACAGACTCGTCTTTAGTTTCAATTGTACCGCCTTCACCGCTGTCTTTAATTGTCAAATCGGCTTCTTCAAGTATATACAGAACTCTGCTGTTTTCGTTAATCAGGTTTTTGCCGTTAAGATCAAGCGTGAACTTGCCGGAGCGAATATTCTGCTCTTTGGTAAGCGTAATATCATCAAGCAGAGTTATTGTGCTGCCCTCGCTGCCTTCTGCCGCTGTTATTGCATCTTCAAAGGTTTTGTAAGTGCCGACAGCGTTGCCGTCTTTATCGGTTACCTTTGCGGCATAGTTGAGCAGAGTGAACTCAACCGTTGCCGTTGCACCGCCGACTGTTACGCTTGCGGTGTAAGTGCCTGCATCTTTAGGGGGCAAGCCGTAAGGGGCTGAATATGTAATATCACTGACTTCAACCGAAGTATCAACAAGATTGTTTTCAATGGTTGCTTCTTTTGCTGTGCCGTCAACATAAAGGTCTGCAGGAGCGGAGATTGTAAATGTGCCGCCAATGCCGTTTTCAAGAGGACAGCCATCCGCAACACAGGTTGCAACTATACTGCCGTTAAGTCCTGCGGTGTAGGTGAATGAATGGGTGTGAGGAACAATTTCAAAGTTTGCCGTAAGTTCACGATTTTTAGAAGCCGTGAAGGTATAGACTGCACTTGTGCTTACTTCCTCACCGTTTTCTATCCAATTAACAAATCTGTAACCGTTGGCTGCCGTTGCAGTAAGAGTAACTGTTGCACCTGAGCTGTATGTGCCTGCTCCCTCTACCGTTCCGCCTTCAGCAGGGTTGACAGAAGCTGTTACTTTAAAGCCTGCCTTGGCTACGTAAATATCATTTTTTACAAAATCGGTGCAGGGTGTACCGTCAGTTTCAAATAAACCCCATCCGTCGGGCAATGTGACTGCACTTGCCTGTAATCCGTCAGCACAAGCCTGAATACGAACCTCATCAGCTGTGCAGGCTGAAAGGTCAATGC
>JAZNPG010000116.1:0-15402 GCA_045589555.1 Acutalibacteraceae bacterium | reverse complement strand
ATATAGTAACCGAACACACGGTTATAACCGATTTTGAGCTTCTTGATACCTGTTTTCTCCTGCTCACGAAGCTGAATATCGGCTATATATCCCTTACCGTTATTTACGATATCACGCAGGGAATCAAGCTCTTCGTTGAAGCCGTCTTTTATCATTCCGCCCTCGCGCACCAAAAACGGCGGCTCGTCGATGATTGCGTTTTCAATCATATCCGCGGTGTCGTCAAGCGGCACGATTCCCGAGCAGAGCTCCTGAAGCATTGCGCTGCTGCAGGCTGAAAGATGCTGCCTGATTGCAGGCATACGGTTAAGCGTTGAGGAAAGGGCTTTAAGCTCTCTTGCATTTGCGGTTGAATAAGCAATTCTCGTTATAAGGCGTTCCATATCCTGACAGCCTGCTAGGGATTCCGTAATATCTTCACGCAGAATGGGATTTTCATAAAGCTCGGAAACCGCATTATGGCGTTTTGTTATGCCTGCAATTCCCGTTAAAGGCTGCTCGAGCCATGAGCGGAGCATTCGCTTACCCATGGAGGTTTTTGTTTTATCAAGCACCCAGAGAAGAGAGCCTCTTTTTTCTCTGTTACGCATGGTTTCGGTTATCTCGAGATTTCGCATTGCCGAAACATCAAGGCGCATAAAGCTGCTCTCGCCGTAAAAATCGATTCCCTTTATGTTTTCGAGCTCGGTTTTCTGAACGCTTCTGAGATAATCCATAACAGCTCCAAGAACGGATACTGCAGCAGGCGCATTGTCAAGCGACAAATCCGCAAGGGAAGCAACTCTGAAATGCTTCATCAGCATTGCGGAAGCTTTTGAAAGGTCAAAGCAATCATCATCAAGCAAATCGCAGGAGGAATGGAGCCTTGATTTGATAAAATCCGTTACCTGCGAAAGCTTTACAACATCGGAATTTATAATTATTTCGCTGGGCATAAATCTGCCGAGTTCATTTATAATTCTGCGCTGTGCGTTCTTGCTTTCAAAACACGTTACATGAACGCTGCCCGTGGAGATATCGGCAAAGCAAAGACCAATCTGAGATTTTGAAACAAAGATGCCTGCGAGGAAGTTATTCTTGCTTTCGTCAAGCATTGTGCTTTCGATAACCGTGCCGGGAGTCAGAACCCTTGTTACGTCACGCTTGACAAGACCTTTTGCCGTTGCGGGGTCTTCAAGCTGTTCGCAGATTGCAACCTTATAGCCTCTTGCAACAAGGCGTGCGATATAAGAATCGGCGCTGTGGAAGGGCACGCCGCACATGGGTGCTCTTTCTTCCTGACCGCAATCTCTGCCCGTGAGCACAAGCTCAAGCTCTGCCGAAACAAGCTTTGCATCATCAAAGAACATCTCATAGAAATCACCCAGACGGAACATAAGAATCGTGTCGGGGTAATTCTTCTTAATCTCAAAATATTGCTTCATCATCGGGGTAAGCTCTGCCATTTAAGTCTACCGTACCTTTCAAAAAATCCCGCATGGGGAGCAGAAAAGAAGCAGAAGTCTGCCCTTTTCTGCAATCGTTTGTTTAATCTCTGAATCAGTGGCAACCGCTGCAGGATGAGCATTCGCCGCCACAATTATGCTCCTGCTGCTGAGGCTCGCAGGTTGCAGGGTCCTCGCCCTGAAGGCAAAGAGCAAAAATAGCATTGATATAGTTCATAAGCTTATCAATTTCATTTCTTGCTGCTTCGAAAGCCTGCATATTGGGGTTAGCCATAATCTTCGTATAGATTTCGCCGAACTCCTTATCATAAGCTTCAAGCTTCTGCTCGTTCTTATCTTCCTTTGATGCTTCGTGCTGGAATGACATCTGAATAAGCTGGATTCTTGCGATAAGCTCGTTGAGATCCTTATCCTCTTCGTTTGCCTTCTGAACCTCCATGAGTTTCAGATAGCGCTCATCCTGCTGAAGGAGTGCGCCAAGTTCTCTTGCTTTTGCAATAATTGCGTCCATTTTTTGTTTCTCCTAACTGAATAGATATTTTTGATAAATTACGAAAAACCGTAAATTATTAAACTGAATTGATTATTCGCTCAGCTCGCCTCTGAGAATCCATGTCAAAGATTCCGTAACCTTAACGTTTCTGAACGAACCGATAACGGATTCATCCGCAGGGAACTCAATAATAATATTCCCTTCCGTTCTGCCTTCAATCAGACCGCCCTTGCTTATGCTTTCGCAAAGCACTCTGTAGGTTTTGCCGACCATTGAAGCGGTTCTGCTTGCGGCAACCTTTTCCTGCGCATCGAGAAGCTCTCTGAACCATTTGCCCTTCTCCTCTCTCGAAACGGGGTCAGGCATTTTCGCAGCCTTTGTACCCTCTCTGGGAGAAAAGATGAAGGTGAACATCGATGTGAAATTCGCGCTTTCAACAAGCTTAACCGTTTCACGAAACTCATCATAAGTTTCCCCGGGAAAACCGACAATAACATCGCTCGTTACCGAAAGACCCGGCATAACCGAATAAGCATACTCAAGCAGACCAAGATATTTTTCGCAGGTATATCGTCTGTTCATTGCATCAAGCACTCTGTTGCTTCCGCTCTGAAAAGGCAGATGCAGATGCTTTGCAACTTTTTCGCACTCCGCCATGGTATCAAGCAGTTCATGAGTGCAATCCTTGGGATGAGATGTCATAAAACGGATTATGAAATCACCCTCAATAGCGTTAAGCTCACGCAGAAGCTGCGAGAAATTACAACCGTAATCGGGATACTTGCCGTAAGAATTCACATTCTGACCGAGGAGCGTTATTTCTTTGTATCCCTTTGCGACAAGCTCCTTTGCCTCCGAAATAACCGCTTTCGGGTCACGGCTTCTTTCTCTGCCTCTTACATAAGGAACAATGCAGTAGGTGCAGAAATTGTTGCAGCCATACATAACGGGAATCCACGCCTTGAAATCGCTGTCACGGTGAAGCGGCATATCTTCAACAATAACGCCGTCATCATCGGGAAGCTCATAAATCTTTTTGCCTGCGCTCAGGCTGAGATATAAGAATTCGGGCAGCTTATGGATAACATGAGTGCCGAAAACAATATCAACAAACGGATAGCTTGTCCTTATTTTCTTTGCAACTCTCTCCTGCTGCATCATGCAGCCGCAGAGCAGAATTTTCATATCTTTTTTTGCAGCCTTGATATTTTTAAGTGCTCCCACATTACCGAAAACTCTGTCCTCGGCGTGCTCACGGATTGCACAAGTGTTATAAAGCACAAGGTCAGCCTCTTCAAGAACATCCGTCATCTCATAACCGATTTCTTCAAGCATACCCTTGAGACGTTCGCCGTCAGCAACATTGCCCTGACAGCCATAGGTATGCACAAACGCTTTCGGGGCATTTTCAAAACGCTGCTTCACAATGCTCGCCGCAAGAGCCGAAAACTCTTTCTGCCTCTGAAGCTCTTCGGCAGGAACGCTGATTTTTATTTTATCAGAATTAACAGACAAAGCCGAAATCCTCCATAATATTGATATAATAATTTATTATATAATAAAGCGCCGCATTATTCAAGAGCAAAATGAATAATGTGACGCTTTTTTTGTTAATTTTTTATGACTGTTTATTACTCTTCATCAAAAAGAGATTCCGCAAGGGCAAACATTTCGTCTTTGCGTTTCTCGGTTTCAAATCCGCTCGCAATATAACCGCCGTTGCCGTCTGAAATAATGATGCTGCCCTCTTTGACCTCGCCTTTGATATCATCAAGAGAAACGCTGAAAATATTGCCGAAATCGTCAATGCAGACCGCATAGCCGTTTATAATTCTGTCTATGCTGAGAAACATTAATCACACCTCACTGTTTTTCATATTCAACGCTTAATTTTTTGCCGTCGGAAGTTATAACAATATCGCCGCAGATATCCGTTCTGTATATCTCCTGCGTATGCTTTTTGATTCTTTTAAGAGCGTTATCATGCGGATGGCCGTAGCTGTTATCCGCACCGCAGGAAATAATGCATATTTCAGGTTTGACCGCACTGAGGAAATCCTTGCAGGATGATGTTCCCGATCCATGGTGACCCGCTTTCAGCACATCACTGTCAAGATTTGCTCCGTTTGCAATAATTTCGAGCTCCTCCTCGGTTTCAGCATCGCCCGTAAAAAGAAATGAGTTTTCGCCGTAATCAAGGCGCATCATTGCTGTCATATTGTTGATATCCTCCGCATCGTCGGTTACGGGACCGAGAATTTCAAAGCTTGCCGAACCAAGATTATAAACTGCTCCGACCTTTGTTTCAATAACCTTTGCACCCGAATTTTTAACCGATTTGAGAAACGCTTTATATGTACTGTTGGTGGGAGTCTGTGCCTTTGTAAGACGGGGCATAATTATGCTCACGGTTTCGAATTCATCAAGAACCTCGGGAAGTCCCCCTATATGGTCAGAATGCTGATGCGAAGCAACAACATACTCAATCTTTTTCACTCCGAGTTTTCTCAGATAATTCAGCACATCTGTTTCAAATCCGTTTTCGCCGGCATCGATGAGCATATATTTTCCGTCGCACTCAACAAGCTGACAGTCACCCTGACCGACATCGATATAATGCACCTTCAATGTGTCATTTGCTGCAACGGAATTGCCGCCTGAGCCGAGTTCGGGAACGGGATTTTCCCACAAACCGAACCTGCCTCCTAAAAACAAAACCGCAACAGCAATAATAACAAGCAAAACAGCATAAATGATTTTGCCCTTTGTTGTTTTAATGCTTTGACCTATTTTTGCGGCTATTGACGCCGCTCCTGTTATAGCTTTCTTTTGCATTTTTCTTCCCCTTAAAATCTGTCGGTTTTCTGTTACCTGAACGAACGGCACCCGAGGACGCTCTCACAAGGCATTTTTCTGAATTGCCTATGAGATCGCCTCTGCCTGCTTTTCGCAGAGCCTCAATAACAAGCTCCTTTTTGCGGGGGTCAAAATATTGAAGCAAGGCCCTTTGCAAAGCCTTTTCGTGAGGGTCTTTGGCAACATAGACCTCTTTCATCGTGTAAGGGTCAAGCCCCGTATAAAACATACAGGTTGACACGGTACCGGGAGTAGGATAAAAATCCTGCACCTGCTCGGGACGGATACCGATTTTTTTAAGAAACAGCGCCAGCTCAACCGCATCCTTCAATGTGCTTCCCGGATGGGACGACATCAGATAAGGCACAAGATACTGCTCCTTGCCCTCTTTTTTGCTGAAGCTGAAATATTTTTTTGAAAATTCAACATACGCCTCAATATGAGGCTTGCCCATTTTATCAAGCACGGCTGCGGAGCAATGCTCGGGAGCAACCTTGAGCTGACCGCTCACATGGTGAGCAACAAGCTCCCTGAAAAAAGTGTCATCCTTATCGGCAAGCATATAGTCATAGCGTATACCCGAGCGGATAAACACCTTTTTGATTTTCGGCAGTTTTCTTACCTCACGCAGAATGTCAAGATATTCCGAATGGTCAGGCTTGAGGTTGGGGCAAGGTGCAGGCGCAAGGCATTTTTTACCCTTGCACAGTCCCCTTTTCTCCTGACCGTCACATGCAGGGCGGCGGAAATTTGCTGTAGGTCCGCCGATATCATGGATATAGCCCTTGAAATCGGACAATTGAGTCAAAAGCTTCGCTTCTTCAAGAATCGATTGTTTACTTCTTGTTGTAATATATCTTCCCTGATGGAATGCAAGAGAGCAGAAATTACAGGCGCCGAAGCAGCCTCTGTTATGAGAAATCGAAAATCGGACTTCCTCAATACCGGGAATACCTCCGTCTTTTTCATACATCGGGTGATAAGTTCTCATATAAGGCAGGGCATAAACCTCATCAAGCTCCTCCTGCGTTAACGGTACAGCAGGCGGATTCTGAACGAGCATTCTTGAACCGTGGCGTTGTTTTATTGCCTTGCCTCTGAAAAAATCCTGCTCATCCTGCTGAATACGGCATGAAACGGCATATTCTTTTTTCGAATTGCAAACATTTTCAAAAGACGGGCACTCGGCACCGATATACGGTGTTTCACGCACATCAACGCTGTAACAGGTACCTCTTACATCACGGATATCCGAAACAGGAACGCCCTCATCAAGAAGCCTTGCAATTTCAACCATTGACCTTTCGCCCATACCGAAAGAGAGCAAGTCTGCCTGCGAATCAAAAAGAATCGAACGGCGGATTTTATCATCCCAATAATCATAATGCGCAAAGCGTCGCAGAGAAGCCTCAAGACCGCCGATAACAATGGGAATATCGCCGTAGATTTCTCTGATTTTGTTGCAATATACAATAAGCGCTCTGTCAGGTCTGAAACCTGCTTTTCCGCCGGGGCTGTAAGCATCGTCGCTTCTCTTTTTCTTTGCAGCAGTATAATGAGCAACCATAGAATCAATGTTGCCGCTGCTCACGAGGAAACCGAGCCTCGGTCTGCCGAAGCGCCTGAAATCCTTATCAGAGCGCCAATCAGGCTGTGCAAGAAAAGCTACCCTGAAACCCGCATTTTCAAGCACTCTGGTTATTATCGACGCACCGAAGGAAGGATGGTCAACATAAGCATCGCCGCTGACATAAACAAAGTCAGCCTGCTCCCATCCTCTTTCAGCCATTTCTTCTTTTGTTACGGGTAAAAATCCGTTCATATTACCTCACAATTAAAAGGCGGTCAATTATAAATCAACCGCCTGAATGCCATTTAAAATTCGTCCGAGCCTGCATAATCATCGTCATCATCAAAAACATCGTCAATATTCGGTGCTGCACCGTCAGCAAGCGCCTGCATCTCATACCACTGCTGCTTTGAAATGAGCACGGCTCTGGGTTTTGCGCCCTCGGAAGGACCGACAATACCCTTTTCTTCAAGCTGGTCCATAACTCTTGATGCTCTCGCATATCCGAGCTTAAGCTTCTTCTGGAGCATAGTTGTTGAAGCGCCGCCTGCATTGACAACAACTTCGATTGCATCATTGAGCGCAGGGTCCCAATCACCCTCGTCGTCATCATCAACAGCCTTTTTCTTTGCGTTTTCAGCCTCTGCTGCCTTACTTTCGATTTCTTTGATTGTTTCCTCATTATAAGTTGTTGTTGTCTGCGATTTGATAAACGAAACAACGTTTTCAACTTCTTCTTCAGAAATATAGCAGCCCTGAACACGCAACGATTTTGAAGAGCCAATCGGGCAGAAAAGCATATCGCCGTTACCGAGCAGCTTCTCAGCACCCATTGCATCAAGAATAATTCTTGAATCCGTGGGCGATGAAACAGAAAGAGCTATTCTGCTGGGAATATTCGCTTTGATAAGACCCGTGATAACATCAACAGAGGGTCTCTGCGTAGCAATAACAAGATGGATACCTGCTGCTCTTGCCTTCTGTGCAAGGCGGCAGATTGAATCTTCAACCTCTTTGGGCGAAACCATCATGAGGTCAGCAAGCTCATCGATAAAAATAACAATCTGCGGCATTTTATTAAGGTCGGGGCGTGATTCACAAAGAGCATTAAAGCCCTTGATATCCCTGATTCCGTTTTCGGCAAAGAGAGCATATCTCTTTTCCATTTCACCGACAGCCCAACCGAGAGCGCCTGCCGCTTTTCTGGGATTGGAAACAACGGGCACTTCAAGGTGAGCAATGCCGTTGTAATTTGTAAATTCAACCATTTTGGGGTCAATCATAACAAGCTTGACCTCATCCGGGCTTGCATTATAAAGAATGCTGACTATCATTGCATTAAGGCATACGGATTTACCCGAACCCGTTGTACCTGCAACAAGAAGATGAGGCATTTTAGCAAGGTCAGCACAGATTATATTGCCCGTGATATCCTTGCCGAGCGCAACGTTAAGCTTGCTCTTGGCATCACGGAACTGAGGCGTATCAATGGTTTCACGCATTGTTACCATTGATTTTGCGCTGTTGGGAATTTCAATACCGATAGCCGATTTACCCGGAATGGGCGCTTCAATACGCACGCTTGTTGCCGCAAGGCGAAGAGCGATATCATCTGCAAGGTTTGTAATTTTATTGATTCTGACACCTGCATCGGGCACAAGCTCATATCTTGTAACCGAAGGTCCTCTGCAGATGTTGGTAACTTCAGCTTTGATTTTGAAACTTTCAAGAGTTGCGATAAGTTTCTTTGCGCCGAGCTGCATTTCGGCTATGTTATCGGTTGCGCCCTCACGCTCGGCAACTCTGAGGCAATCCATGGGCGGAAATACATATTCGGGCACGGGAGCTTCCTCCTGCTCGGGGAATTCCCTTGCGGTATCCTCATCCTCTTCACCGACAGGCTCACCGTCGGGCATGGCAGGAGCCTTTGTGCGGCGTTTATTTTCTTTGACAGCCTTTTCCACCGTTTCTTCAACAATGCTGCTTTCTGTAGCATCGGGAAGCCTGATAACGGGAATTTCGGGCACAAAATCTTCAACAGGCTCGGGGGTAAAATCAATAACAAGCTCCTGCTCGGGCTCTTCGGTTTTGACTTCAAAAGTTGATTCGTCTGTGATAAAAATATCGTTAAAAGCCTTGTCATCCTCAACCGAAACAGTCGGCTTTGCAGGCGGAGCAAACGCTTTCTTTTCATTTTCTGCAGCTTCTTTCTCAGCCGCAATCTGTTCACGGCGCTGCGCACTTTTTTCAAGCTTTTCGTTTGTCAGCTCGCCAACCTTTTTAACAGGCTTTTTAACTGCGGCAAAAACCGCCTCAAGAGAGATACCCGTAACGAGAAGAACAACAACAATAAGAACAACAATAACCGTCAGCATTGCGGGTGTTCTGCCGAAAAGCTTTGCGATTCCGCCGCCGATAACTGCGCCAAAAATACCGCCGCTTTTGAGAGTCGGTGATTTCGCCCATACATCGGCAATCTGTTCAAAGATTGTTTTGGTTGTAAAATATTCTTCGTTACCGAAGCCGATATGTAAAGCTGCGCTTAAAAGCGCAATTATTGAGCCGATACCGATAAGATTCGCCCCCGCTCCCCTGAGAGTTCTCTCTTTCGCATAAATGAAAGCAATATAAATCATATAAAACGGAACAAGCACGGTTAAGAAGCCGAAAATTGCATAAAGAGCGTTATGCATAAACTGCCAAACACTCTGACCTTTTATAAATGCAACAAAAAGCATCAGCACAGCAACAGCCATGAGGATTATTGAATTGCGCTGACTTTTTGCTGCAGGCGAAAGCTCTTTATAATCGCCCCTTTCTCTCTGCTGAGGAGCAGTTTGCTTTTTCTTTGCAGTACTATTCTTTTTGTTTTTGCTGCTTGCCATTAGCTTTTTCATCCTTTCGGAGATCATCTGATTTCTCCGTTATATTTTTATTCTTTTCAATCATATCATAGAGGCATTGGAGTGCATCGGAAAGACTGCCTATCGAATCAATCAAGCCCTCACCGACTGCCTTTTCACCCTCGAGAACAGTTCCTACATCAAGAACAAGCTCACCCGTTGCAAGCATCAGCTCACGGAATCGGTCAGCCGAAATACGTGAATTATCCGAAACAAAACGGACTATTCTTTCCTGCATCTGCTCAAAATACGATAGAGTTTGCGGCACACCGAGCACAAGACCGTTCATTCTTACAGGGTGAACCGTCATTGTTGCCGACGGAGTAATAAACGATTTATCCGCCGAAACAGCAAGGGGAACACCGATTGAATGTCCGCCGCCCAGAACAAGCGAAACCGTGGGAGTTTTCATGCCGCTTATAAGCTCTGCAATCGCAAGACCTGCTTCAATATCGCCGCCGACCGTGTTCAGAATAAGAATCAGGCCGTCGATGCTGTCGCTTTCTTCAATCGCAACAAGCTGGGGTATAACATGCTCATATTTGGTGGTTTTATTCTGTGCAGGCAAAATATAGTGTCCTTCAACCTGCCCGATAATAGTAAGACAATGGATAACATTTTCGCCTTTTTTAACCGTAATCGAGCCCGTTTCAATTATATTGTTTATTGCTTCGCTGCAGTCCCCCTCAGAGTTACTGCCGCTGCAATCGGGCGATTGCCACGAGGGAGAAGAAATATAAAAATTATCCTTTTTTTCATTTTTGTTTTTGCTCACGGAATACAATCCTTCCATTCAGAAATATGATGTTAGTATTCCTTGAAAAAGCAAAAATAGACACACTCCGGCATTATTAAAATATTATATCATCGCTATCAGAATTTTGCAACTGAAAAACGCAACATTTTGTATAAGAAAGTAAAAATTTTTCAACGATTTGTGTTAGCGGTTGATACCTCTCAATTCTTATGCTATAATTATTCCGAGGTGAAAACAATGACGGTAAACGAGCTGAACGCAATAATCAATTCAAGCAAAAAAGCCGTGTTTTTCGGAGGCGCGGGTGTATCGACCGAAAGCGGAATTCCCGATTTCAGGTCGCCCGACGGCATATATATGAGCAAACAGAAATACCCTCCCGAAACTATGCTCAGCCACACATTTTTCATGGAGCACACTGAGGAATTCTGGGATTTTTACAGAAACATGCTCTACAGCCCCGATGTCAAACCGAATGCAGCTCATCTTAAGCTTGCCGAGCTTGAAAAAGCAGGAAAACTCACAGCTGTTGTTACTCAAAATATTGACGGTCTGCATTCGGCTGCAGGCAGCAAAACCGTTTATGAGCTTCACGGCTCAGCTTTGCGAAACTACTGCATGAAATGCGGAAAATTCTATACCGCCGATGAGGTTATGAGCGTTAACGGCATTCCCGAATGCTCTTGCGGAGGAATTATAAAGCCCGATGTTGTGCTTTACGAAGAAGCTCTTGACGATGACATTGTTTCAGGTGCGCTCAATGCAATTTCAAACGCAGATACTCTCATTGTTGCGGGCACATCGCTGACGGTTTATCCTGCCGCAGGCTTCATAAGATATTTCGGCGGCGAGAACTTAATTCTTATCAACCGTGACAAAACGGCGATGGATTCGGCATTCAGTCACATTATTCACGGCAAGGTCGGAGAAATTCTCGGTCAGATAGATATTAAATAGTTTGATTATATATAAGAGAAAAAGCCTTCCGGATAAAGGAAGGCTTTGATTTTTGTTTAATTGCATTAGAAAAGTCCGCTGATTTTGCCGGTTTCGTCAACGTCAATCTTCTCTGCGGCAGGTACCTTGGGAAGACCGGGCATGGTCATGATATCGCCTGTAAGAACAACGATGAAACCAGCGCCTGCAGAAATCTTAACATTCTTAACGGTAACGGTGAAGTTTTCGGGTGCACCGAGCTTTGTGGGGTCATCCGAGAAGCTGTACTGTGTTTTTGCAACGCAGATGGGAAGGTTTGCATAGCCGTTTGCGGTAAGAGTTTCAATCTGCTTCTTTGCGGCGGGAAGAACATTGATTCCGTCGCCGCCGTAAACCTTTTTAACAACTGCTTCGATCTTTTCTTCGATTGTGCCGTCAAGCTCATATGAGAAGGTAAAATCGTTGGGCTGCTCGCAAAGAGAAACGATTTCTTTTGCAAGCTCTTCGCCGCCCTTGCCGCCTTCAGCCCAAACGGTTGAAAGAACAACGTTTACACCGAGTTCCTTACACTTTTTGATGATAAGCTCAACTTCTGCATCTGTATCGGTGGGGAAACGGTTAACCGCAACAACTGAGGGAAGCTTATAAACATTCTTGATGTTTGAAACATGGCGAAGAAGGTTGGGAATACCCTTTTCAAGAGCTTCAAGATTCTCTGTGCCAAGCTCTGTTTTGGCAAGACCTCCGTGCATTTTGAGAGCTCTGATTGTTGCAACGATAACAACTGCGTCAGGATTAAGACCTGCATAGCGGCACTTGATATCGAGGAACTTTTCTGCGCCGAGGTCAGCACCCAAGCCCGCTTCCGTAACAGCATAATCGCCGAGCTTCATAGCAAGCTTTGTAGCCATAACGGAGTTACAGCCGTGAGCAATATTGGCAAAAGGACCGCCGTGAACAAGAGCGGGTGTGCCTTCAAGAGTCTGAACAAGGTTAGGCTTGAGAGCATCCTTGAGAAGAGCTGTCATTGCGCCTGCAGCATTGAGCTGACCTGCGGTAACGGGCTTTTCATCATAGGTATAGCCAACAATGATTCTTGAAAGTCTTTCCTTGAGGTCTGTGATTGATGTTGCAAGGCAGAGAACTGCCATGATTTCGGATGCAACGGTGATATCGTAGCCGTCTTCTCTGGGAACACCGTTTACTCTGCCGCCGAGACCGTCACAAACAAAACGGAGCTGTCTGTCATTCATATCAACGCAGCGCTTCCATGTGATTCTTCTGGGGTCAATATTAAGTGAGTTGCCCTGATAAATATGATTATCAAGCATAGCTGCAAGCAGGTTGTTTGCTGCGCCGATTGCGTGGAAGTCGCCTGTGAAATGAAGGTTGATATCTTCCATGGGAACAACCTGAGCATAGCCGCCGCCTGCCGCACCGCCCTTAACACCGAAAACGGGGCCGAGGGAAGGCTCTCGAAGAGCAACCATAACATTCTTGCCGATTCTCTTAAGACCGTCGGCAAGACCGATTGTTGTTGTTGTTTTACCCTCACCTGCAGGTGTGGGAGTGATTGCTGTTACAAGAATAAGTTTGCCGTCTTTTTTCTCACTGTCTTTGAGGAGAGAAAGGTCTACCTTTGCCTTGTAGTTGCCGTACTGCTCAAGATACTTGCAGTCAATTCCTGCAACGTCTGCAATTTCGGTAACGGGTTTCATCTGAACGGACTGAGCGATTTCGATATCGGTCATCATAATGTTCTTCTTCCTTTCTTTTGTTGAATTTTTAAGGAATAAATTTGCCCTTAACCGTTTCCTTTCTGAAAACAATTAAGGGCAGTCCTATCTTTTTACGATAGAACTGCCCAGACGGTCGACATGATACGGGTTTTTTGCTCCTCTGCAGTGCTCTGCTTAAACCGTCAGTCACAAAAAACCGTTTAAATTGTAATTGAATTTTACCACAAGATATCGGTTTTGTCAAGCGGAATCGCCGCACATTTTGAGCTTTTGTTATTATCAACAAACACAATATATAAAATGGAGTGACGGATTTTGCAAATCGGCAAAAAAGTTAATTTTCTCCGAAAATGTATAAATTTCTTTAAAAAATTGTGAACAAAGGTGTTGTCTTAACAGGTATAATGTGATATACTTTGTAGTTGGAAATTAATATTACGGAGGTCTTATACATGAATTATGATGTTGCCGTTATCGGCGCAGGCGTAATCGGTTCTCTCATCGCCCGTGAGCTCAGCCGCTACAACGTTAAAATTGCTCTTGTTGAGAAGTGCAATGACATGGCTATGGCTACCTCAAAAGCCAACAGCGCAATCGTTCACGCAGGCTTTGATGCAAAGCCGGGCTCAATGAAAGCCAAGATGAACGTTAAAGGCACGGAGCTTATGCCTGCTCTTTGCAAAGAGCTCAGCGTTCCTTTCAAGCCCGTCGGTTCGCTTGTTGTTGCTTTTTCCGATGAAGAAATGGTAACTCTCAAAGAGCTTCTTGACAGAGGCAACGAAAACGGTGTTCCCGGTCTTGAAATCTATGATGCCGCAAAGCTGCGCGAAGAAGAGCCCTTTATCAGCGAAGAAGCCAAAGGCGCTCTCTGGGCACCCAGCGCAGGCATTGTATGCCCCTATGAACTGACTATTGCTGCGGTTGAAAACGCAGTTGTTAACGGCGCTGAATTCATCCGCAATTTTGAAGTCAGAAAGATTGATTTCAATGACGGTTTGTTTACTGTTTCCGATGGTGAAAAAGAAATCTCTGCCAGATATGTTGTAAACGCAGCAGGCGTTTTCTGCGATGAAATTGCACAGCTCATCGGCGACGATTCAATTCACACAATACCCAGAAAGGGCGAATATATGCTCTGTGACAAATCAATCGGTCACCTTGCAAACCATACAATTTTCCAGTGCCCCTCAAAAATGGGTAAGGGTATTCTCGTTACACCTACCGTTGACGGCAATCTCCTTCTCGGTCCGAGCGCACTTGATATTGAAGATAAGACAGACGTAGCCACAACAGCAGGCACTCTCGCAGATGTTCTTACAGCTGCAAAGAAATCCGTTCCCTGCCTCACAACGAGAGAAGTTATAACATCCTTTGCAGGTCTCAGAGCACACTGCACAAAGAACGATTTCATTATTGAGCCCAGCGAAAAGAACGCTCAGTTCATCAACGTTGCAGGCATTGAATCACCCGGTCTTTCATCCGCTCCCGCTATCGGCATCTACGTTAAGGATATGCTTATAAACATACTCGGAGCAGAAGAAAAATCCGATTTTGTTGCCGAAAGAGAAGAGCCCGTTCGTTTCAGACACATGAGCAACGAAGAGCGCAAGGCTCTTATCGAGAAGAATCCTGCTTACGGCAGAATCATCTGCCGCTGCGAAACAATTACCGAGGGCGAAATCCTCGATGCAATCCATGCTCCTGCAGGCGCAAGAGATGTTGACGGCGTCAAGCGCAGAACAAGAGCAGGTATGGGTCGCTGTCAGGGCGGCTTCTGCGGTTCAAAGGTTGTTGAGTTGCTTGCAAGAGAGCTCGGCGTTGAAATCAACGAAATAACCAAATGCGGCGGAAATTCAAAAATACTCTATGAGAGAACAAAGTGAGGAGGCGGAGATTATGCTTAATTATGATATAGTTGTTATCGGCGGCGGTCCCGCCGGCATGGCTGCAGCTCTCAGAGCAAAGGAATGCGGTGTTGACAGCATTCTTATTCTTGAAAGGGCAGAAACACTCGGCGGTATTCTTGAGCAGTGCATTCACACAGGCTTCGGTCTTCACTATTTCGGCGAAGAGCTTTCAGGTCCCGAATACGCAGACAGATTCATCTCTCTCGTAAACGAAAAAGAAATCGAATACAAAACAGATACAATGGCGCTTGAAATCACTGAAGACAATGTGGTTTATGCCGTAAACAAAACTGACGGTCTGCTTGAAATTCAGGCAAAAGCGGTTATCCTTGCAATGGGCTGCCGCGAAAGACCCAGAGGCGCACTCAACATTGCAGGCACAAGAGTTGCAGGCGTTATGAGTGCAGGTACTGCTCAGAAATATGTTAACATTGACGGTTATATGCCCGGCAAAAAGGTTGTTATTCTCGGCTCGGGCGATATCGGTCTTATCATGGCACGCCGCATGACTCTTGAAGGTGCAGAGGTCAAGGTTGTTTGCGAGCTCATGCCCTATTCAAGCGGTCTTACAAGAAACATCGTTCAGTGTCTTGACGATTTCGGCATTCCTCTTCGCCTGAGCTGCACTGTTATCGGCATTCACGGCAAGGACAGAGTTGAAGGCGTTACAATCGCAAATGTTGACGAAAACCGCAGACCCATCCCCGGCACGGAAGAATATATCGAATGCGATACGCTTCTTCTCTCGGTAGGTCTTATCCCCGAAAACGAGCTCACAAGAGCAGTCGGCATTCAG
>JAZNPG010000115.1:0-29149 GCA_045589555.1 Acutalibacteraceae bacterium | reverse complement strand
AAAAAATGAATCTCCTTGTAAAAGCCGGCAGCATTGATACGTATTTTGACGGTTTCGACTCGATGCCCGATGGCAGATATAGTATGGAAACATTTATGCAAGTCAACAATTATAATCTCATTTGGGATACATTCCAATATGAAGATGACGATGTGCTGATATGCAGTGAGATTGTGGGGTACAGCCAACAAAGCTTGGAAGAGTTAAAAGCATCTGTCATTGAGGGTGAAATTAACATAGATAAGCTAATGTCGGGAGAAGAAGTTATTCTCCGTGTTCCCGCATACAAAATAACGGAGCAAGATTTCGGTGGAACGATACTAAGAGGAATTATACCTGCAGAGTATGACGATCCGGATGCAATTAATATGACACAGTTTAAGGTCGGTGATGAAATCACACTTTCGGGATTGCTTACGGACGAGCCGTTAAACGGCGGTGTTACAGAATCGGATATTTCTCTGTTTTACCGAAAAGATGTAACCGTAAAAGTCGGTGCAATTATTCGATCAACAGACGGAAAACTCATATCAAGCAGAGCTGGAGCCGCTTGCTCGGTGCTTACCGCAAATGAAGCATTGGACAAGTTTGGAATCCCCGCTACTTACAGCGTGGTTAGCATTTATACCGATGTTGATGCAAACAACACACTAATTACGAAAGAACTGCAAGTATTGGGACTTGATTACCCCAATATGACATTTGAGAATTGGTCAAGTGATGTTAGGACGTATAAGATCTACAACCTGCTTGTGACTATTTTCGCTGTAACATTTATGGTCATACTAACAGTTGTAACCTTCACGATGCTTCTGATCCAGTTTGTTATCAAGACAAGATTAAGTCTTTCAACATATACTCTTTATCGAATCAACGGCTTGAGTTTCCGAAAACTGATAGCATCTTTGCTTCTACAGTTAGTAGCGGCCTTCTCCATCGGAGCTATATTATCCGTGCCAATGACGTGGTTTATAATTAAAAAGGGCTTCAATATTTTAGGTGCAATAACGCATTACTTTACGCAAATCGATTATCTGTTTGTTGTACTAAGCGTGTTTGTGCTTATGATTATTTCGTTTATTCCAAGTTTAGTAATACTGTATAAGCGAAAGGACAACATTATAATAGACTAAAAACTTTTTGAGTAAGATGGATTCATATAGTAGAAAACAGGTGGTTACAGAAAACCACCTGTTTTTGTTATCAATTGAAAATTAACTCCTCACTCACAATCTCCTTTGCTCGTTCTTGAATATTTCCCATTCTCTGTATCCATTCCATTGGATTATCTTCTTTCAATTTCTCTGTAATGCCTTCACTTTCTTTCATCTGCTCTACAAGCATATCGAATGTCTCTCTTGCTTGATTTTCAACATCGGCACAATGTTGATAGAGTTTACCTTCTGCGAGCAGGGTTGTAAATAACACTTTATTATGTTTTTCAAGATAATCCTTATGCATCATTCCCCATTTGCTGAGGCGGATAGCTGTTTCTTCAGGCGGTAAGATAAGGTTAGGAATGCAGAAACCTCCAACCTGACGATATTGAATTTTGTTTGACATTGTTAGACCTCCTGTTTTTTGGTAAATTCATTCTATCGCATATCGGGAAAATAGACGAATGTGTGGATGTTGAATTGGATTTTGATTGTTGATTTTATTAAATCACTTACTTAACAAATAATTGAAGAAAGCATAATCAATCTCTTTCATCTCCCCAAAAAGTATATATAATCTTATAGTTGAAAATGAATCGAAATTACATTTTATATTAAACCCCTCGCTTTTACTATCAAGAAATCTATATCTAACGTTGAAATCCATTGACATACAACTAAAAGATATGTATAATTTAAATATAACATTTTCAAGGAGGTTATATTATGCCATCAGGATCTTGCCGCGATTGTGAGCATTGGTATCCATATAAACACAATGATGGAGCAACAGGAATGTGTTCTGCTAACTACAAACATGAGCAACCAGCTTCAATGTGGCCTTGTAGGGATTATGAAAAAAGAGAAGGTTATACATACTATGTTGATAAGGATGGAAATCAAGTAAGTGCACCTATTTTTCGATAATTGTTAAATATAATATGTTTTGCAAATTATACAAATCCGAACTTGCTCAAATAAAACAAGTTTGGATTTTGCATTTTATATTTTAGAGTGGTTTTTTCAGAGAAATTACCTAACTTTGTGTAATGTTAATCATTTATTGTTGTTTACAAATGTATCGTATGTGAATTTAGCCCCAAGTCTGAAACCGACTATAAAGCTATCCGCATTGCTTGTACAAAGAAACTCGTTTGACTGACTTACATATTTCATAAACAGTGATTTTCTTCTTCGGTTAATTTTGATGTCAGTAGTTCTTCAGCTTGTGTAAGCTGGTTGAGTTTCTTTTTAAGATCAGAGTTGAGTTCTGTGGTACACTCCTGCGGCTCGATGTTTCCGTAGTAAAAATCCTCAATAAAGTCAGACATTGTATCACCCCTTACCGTTCGGATTTGTTGATGATTTTCAAAAGCAGCTCGTCAACATCTTCAGTGGGGATACCCTCTGACAGAAGCAAATTGCGAAATTCATTCATACCGTTAATAAGCAAATTGCACTCAAAATCAGTAAACTTAATCTTGACCTTTTTCATAAGAAAACCTCCTGTTATTTGGTAGCTTTATTCTACCTTATAACAGGAAGTTAGTCGAATGTGTGAGATTTTTTGTGGATTTTTGTAATGAATACATACCAAATTGTATGTATAAAATATACAGAAAAATGTATATAAAATTAGTGGTTTTAACAACGTGTTTTTCTAATGAAAAACAATATGTGCCCCCCAATGTGCCCCCCGAAAGCCTGTAAACGGCTATAAATAAGGAAAGAATACAAGCCTCCAAAACCGCGTGCCGAGGGTTCAAGTCCTTCTGCCCCTGCCACGAACAAGTCCTGAAACCGTTGATATATAAGGGTTTCAGGATTTTTCTTTTGCTTTTTTCAAAAAACGCTATTTTTCTAAATTAGCATCATTACCGCAAAATATCGCACATTTTCGGTAGCTATGTGCCCCTTTATGTGCCCCTTTTTTGAAGGCACAAAACACCCGAAAACTCAGACAGCAGAAGGGATTCCCCGTCTGCTGTCTTTTTTATTTGATGTAAAATTATATGTTTTTCATGCTGATAATTTGATTTTTTGGGCTTATTTTTGAAGCTTTGTAATGCTGTTCGAGTATTGTTTTTCTTATTTATTAAGAAGAATTTCCAACGCTTCAAATGCCGCATCCATTGCTTCGTTGCGTGTTTCAAAAACCTCTTTGCAGAATTCGTTATCAATGGAATAGTTCCGGTTGTCATGTTTTTTGTTGTAACAAAGAACAATCAGATGGTCTTTGATTTTTATGTAGCTGTTGTTGTTTTTGGAGGTTTTCCATTTGCGGGTTTTAAAGCTTTCTTTGCGCGATTCTTTGTTTTTGAAATCCTGTTCACGCTGCTTTGCTCTTTCGGGATTACCCTCCATTCTACCTGCACATATACAGCTGACACCGAGCGTTCCGTATGTTTGCTCCCTTATTTAGTCATAACAGACGAACCGTTTTTAGAAATATTCCAGATGAATTTCGCTATATCTTCAGGTGATTCCTGCATACCGTTTCTGACCCAGCATTCAAGTGCGGCGGAGCTGCCCATAATCGTATAAGCCGAAACCATCTGCTTATAATTGTCCGAGAGACTGTTGCTCTCGGATTTCATTTTGTTCATATTGAATCTGTTTGTCATAACAAACACACGGTTCATTATTTTTGAACTCAGACGTTTAGAAAAAATGATGTTTGAAAGAGTCTGATTTTCTTTTAGCATACGGCAGACAACCGTAATCGCTTCAACCGTTGTGTTGCTTTCGTTGAGAGATTCGTCAACCGAATTTATCAGGCTGTTTTCAATGCTTTCATAAAGCTCGGCAACACTTGAATAATGAGAATAAAACGTGTTTCTGTTGACTGTTGCTTTTCTGCAAAGCTCCGTCGGAGTTATCTTTTCAACGGGTTTATCTTTCATCAGTTCAAAAAGTGCGTTTTCAAGCATCTTCTTTGTTCTTTTTATTCTTATGTCCATTTAACGAACACTTCCTCTTTAATTTGTTCGATAACAAGCAGTTGCTTATCGAACAGTCTGTTGATTATCTTTATATTCAGTAGTATAATTTAATTGAATAAATTTGTCAACGGAGGCGGAAAACTTGAAAGTTTTATCTTCAAAATTATTTGAGTCCCGTATTCAAAGCTACAACACAACCGCAAAAGAAATGTTTCTCGGTTATCTTATCGGTCCTGCAGGAGCGTTGCTTGTAAATGCACTTCTTGCGCAGGGATTTCTCAATGTATTCTATACCGATGAGCTTGGTATGAGCGGTGTATGGGGTGGAATGTTCCTTGTAATTTTTCCCATACTTTCAAAAATCCTCGATGCGATAACAAACCTGATAATGGGTGCAATTATCGACAGAACTAAAACTGTTCAGGGCAAGGCAAGACCGTGGCTTCTGCTTTCCGTTCCGCTTGTTGTTATCTGCGGAATTCTGCTTTACTTTGTGCCGACGCACGCATCAACAACCGTCAAGGCAATCTATATCATTTTCACATACAACCTGTACTATTGCTTTGCATTTACAATGTATAACATAACCCATATGATGATGGTGCCGCTTTCAACAAGAAATGATATGCAGAGAAGTCAGCTTGCGGTGTTCAATAATGTTGCAAATATCGCAATAACGGGTATTCTTGTTGCTCTTTTGTTCCCGATGCTTGTATTGCCTAAAATTAAGGGTGATATTGATGCATGGGTAACTTTTATGACAGTTGCGGCAATCATTATGCTGCCCGTTATGCTCCTTGAATACTACTTTACAAAAGAAAGAGTTACTCTTGAAAACCCTGAAAAGGCAGAGGAAGATAACCACGCCTTCAAAGAAAAAATTAAGGCATGTATGAGTAACAAAAATTGGTGGATTCTTGTTGCGTTCTGGCTTTTCTATTGGGTGGGTCAGCTTACCCGTTCAAATGCCATGACCTACTATGCAAACTGGGTGCTTGGCAGCACTTATGCTGACGGTATAACACAGACCTTGCTCAATGTTATCGGCGGTCTTCCTATGGGTATTGGTATTTTCCTTGTATGGCCCTTGTCAAAGAAATTCGGCAAAAAAACCGTTACGGCAACAGGCTTTATTCTTTGTGTAATCGGTGATATTATTACTTTTGTTGCACCGGATAATCTTGTTACCGTGCTTATCGGTCAGTTTATAATGAATATGGGTATCGTTCCTGCGGCATATGTTTTCCCCGCACTTATGGCAGGTGTTTTTGATGAGATTGAGTATAAACACGGCTTCCGCTGTGACGGTGTTGCAACGAGTGTTATCAATTCAATGAACACCATTGCCGTCGGCTTAAGTATCGGTGTTTTCAATCTTATTATCAGAGGCTATATCCAGCCTGAATTTGATGCGGCAGGTAACTGTATAACAACTCAACCTGATAATATTATATCAGCAATCGTCTGGGCATTTGCCGGAATAAATATATTTATTCACGCAGGTCTTGCAATTCTTCTGCGTTTTCTTGACATCGAACTCAAACTACCTGCTATTCAGAAGAATATCCGTCAGAGACAGATTGACAAATGCAAAGCAAACGGCGAGGAATGGGTTGAGCCTGCAGAAAAAGCAAGAATCATTCAGGAAGAGATTGACGCAAAGGCAATTGAATCCTTCAAAACCGAACTTAAAGAAAAATGTGCAAAAAACAGTAAGCTTAATTATGAAGCTGAACTTGAGAAATATATGAAAAAGTTCAGAGAACAGAAAGAAAAGGCAAGAATTAAAGCTGAAAAAGAACTGCGTGACGAGGCTGAATATACATGCAAAATGGAAGAACAGGCAAAGAAAAAGGGAGTGGAGATATGAACCGCAGACCCGATATTATGGTAATCAACCCTGACCAGATGAGGGCGGATTCTCTGCACCATCTGGGTAACCTTGCTTCATATACTCCGAATCTTGATTCCCTTGCCGATGAGGGTGTCAGCTTCAGCAACGCTTTCTGTCAGAATCCCGTGTGCGTACCGTCAAGATGCTCGTTTATGACAGGAACATACCCCCACACAAACGGTCATCGCACAATGAGTTATCTTCTCCGTCAGGGCGAGGATAATCTTTACCGTATAATTAAAAACAGCGGATATTACGTCTGGACAAGCGGCAGAGGCGACTGCCTTGCAGGTCAGCAGTCAAAGTGGCTGAAAGAATGCACAAGCGAAATATATAACAAATGCGGTAAGAATGCAAAGGATGAAGGCAGGGGCGAAAAAGGTGATAAAAGATACCTGAGCTTTTACCGTGGCGAAATAACCAACACAGAAGCCGACGGTATGTGCCACGATAACGATTGGGTGTGGACAAACGGCTGTGAGGATTTAATCAGAAAAGCGAAACCCGATAAGCCGATTTTTGCTTTTCTCGGTCTTAACAATCCGCATCCGCCTTATCACGCAGAAAAGAAATTTCTTGATTTGATTGACGAATCAAAAATTCCGCCCGCAAAAGCACCGTCAAAGCCCGAAGATAAAAAACCGTCGATACAGTATGAACTCTGCGATGCGCTCGGAATAGGGGATTGGGATGCTGATAATATAACTGCTCTGCGAAAAACTTATCTTGCTCAATGCGCAAGAATCGACGAGCTGACGGGCAGGATTATTCAGGCAATCAAAGACACGGGCAGATATGATAATGCGGTAATATTCTTTTTCTCCGACCACGGCGATTTTACCGCTGATTACGGCATACCCGAAAAAGCACAGAATCTTTTTGATGACTGCCTCGTGAATGTTCCTCTTATCGTAAAACTTCCGAAGTATATGCAAACAGACAGCGGCATAAACGATAATCCCGTTGAGCTTATTGACTTCTTTGCAACTGTTCTTGATATAACGAAAACCGATGCATCATATACACATTTCGGTCGCTCATTGAGAGAAACAATAGCCGATAAAACCGTTTCGGTGCGTGATTTTGTCTGCAGCGAGGGTGGCAGGCTGATGAACGAAACCCATTGCACCGAAGAAGTTGAAAACTATTTCGGTGTTGTTGCCGATGAATATGCCCCGAGAATAGGCATTCAGCAGAAGAATGACGGTCAGCACACAAAGGCTGTTATGATAAGAACGAAAGATTATAAATATGTTATGCGTCTTTACGAAACCGATGAATTCTATGATTTGGCAAAGGGTGAAGAAAAGAACGAAATTGATAATCCCGAATATGCTGATATAATTGCCGATTTGCGTTCAAAGCTTCTTGAATGGATGCTTGAAACGGCTGACAGTGTACCGAAGGATAAAGATGCCCGTTTCCCCGATGACTTCTATCTCGGAACGGTCAACGCAATGGCAGGTTTCAAGATTTCACCGCTTATCAAAGGTGTTATGAAACTGACTCGAAACGATTTTTCGTCACTTGTCAATAAAGCAATAAAGCTTCTGAAAATTGACACAAACGGATTTTATAACAAGAAAACGTAACAGAAGAAACCACTTCACAGTACAGCGTGTATCGATGAAGTGGTTTCTTTTTATTTGAGAGTGTTTTTGTTGTGAATTTCTTGCGAATCCGTTAAGTGAGGAGTTGCTGTTTTCACTTCATATGCAAGAATTGCGGGTTAGAGTTTTTATGACACCGCATAGTTTATTAAATGGCTGCAGTTGTAAAGTGTAAAAATATTACCTCGGAAATAAAATCAAGATGAATTATGAAAACAAATATTGATGCAGATATGTGTCTGGTGACCGGATTCTTCAGATTGCCGGATTTCAAATCTTAATACTGTTTCATTGAAATTATTGCCGTGTTGCCATAACTGATTTATAAGATTATAATATTATTGAAAATTTTTATTTTTTTCTGTTACATTTTGATAATTCGGTGACTACATTATGAAGGATAATGAAAGGAGTGAGGATAATGAGTGAAAAGAAACGTGCAAATTTTTTGTTGCAGAAATGCTATAACGAGTTCCGTATAAAGCTTTTCAACTATTGTCTTTCACGCCTTGGCGGTTCACGGGAGGCTGCAGACGACTGTGTTCAAGAGACCTTCGTTGTATTCTATAACAAGCTTCTTGAAGGAGAAACTTTTGAAAATCCGAGAGCATTTCTTTATCGTACAGCAGATAATTTCATCAGACGGCAGAAACAAAAAGATGCCGCAGATGCGCGGCGTCAAATGCCGCTTGAGGATGCGGTTGATGTTGGTATAACTGATGAATATTTATCACGGCTTGATCAAATTGACTATGAAGAATGTGCCGAAATTCTGCTGAATCTTCTCAATAGTGAAGAAAAGCAAATTTACGATTTGCGCTATGTACGAAAAATCGGTGTTGATGAGATAGCTGAAATGCTCGGGATTTCAAGACCTGCCGCTTCAATGCGGTTGATGAGGCTGCGAAATAAAATTAAGACTATGGTTTATGATTTGAATATTGATGAGAAAGGAGGCTGACGGAATGATTACAGTAAGCAGAGATATACTCATGCATCCCGATTTTATGACTAATCTTGTAGACGAGCTCTGCACTATGCTTGAATCTCTTATTGATGCCGAATTTGAAAAAGGTGAGGACACGGATTTTGATTTTATTGATGAATGCGCTGATGCGATAAATGCAATCCGTTCGGGTGATGAATCGCAGCTTCTTCCTGTTATTTCACGCAATGATTTTCTTAAAAAGGTCGGCTTCAGAACAGAACGAAAATTCAAAATTATTATAGCGGCTTGTGCGGCAGTTGCTCTTGTTTTGGTTGCGGGCACAAAGATTGAGATTAAAGAAAATGTTTCAATAGCGCAAGCTCTTTCAGGCATCGTTTCGGATATCTTCTTAAACGAAAAACAGATTGATGTAACAAACCAGCCTGAAACAGCAACAATCACAACGGAAAAAGAGCCGAAATTGATAAGTATCAGCGTTGATACAACTCCCGACTTCAAAACGGAATATTATGTCGGAGAGAAATTCAGCTGTAAAGGTATAAGGGTTTTCGGTGAATACGATAACGGCGAAAGATTGCTTGTGGACATCGATGATTACATTGTTAAGGTTTCCGATGAGTTCGGCACAGAACCGAGATGTGAAACCGTTGAAATTTCCGTTGGTAATTTTAAACAGACTGTTGAAGTGAGAATCATTGAAAGCCTTGAAACGAAAAAGCTGACATCTGTCTATGCTGTTTTTCCTGATGATTTTGATTTTACGGCAGACGATTTAGGCAACATTGATCTATCAAAAATGAAGGTTTATGCGGTTTACGGTAACGGCGATGAAAGAGAGCTTTCTGCAGCTGAATATACGGTTGAAACCAAGATTGAGAAGCATTTGTTTGAAAAAAATGCTTTTATATCAGTAAGTTTTGAAGGCTGCTCTTGCTCATTTGTTGTCTATGAGAAATAACGTCACGGAGGTGAAATATATGATTAAAAAAATATTATCTGTTATGACGGTGTTTACATTGGTTTTGTCTGTTTTTGCAGGATTAAACTTTACTTTGCCTGATGCATCGGCTCTTCAGATTTTTGAATCCGGTGATTATGAATACTCGGTTAATTATAAAAACGAAATTATAATCCGAACTTATCTCGGTAATGACCGCCATGTTGTTATTCCTTCAGAGATTGAAGGCAAGCCTGTTGTTGAAATAGGTAAATACAGTTTTAACGGAGTTGAAAGACTCAAGGATGACGGCATTCACTTTGAAAATCATCCGAATGCATGGAATAATAAAAGAATTAAAAAAATTACTGTTCCTTCAACGGTCAGAATAATCGGCGAAAGAGCCTTCGGGTATATGAACAGCCTTAATGAAGTTGTTTTCAGTGAAGGACTTGAAACTGTCAGCGCTTTTGCTTTTGTTGGTTGTTCAAAGCTTGAAAAAGCCGTTCTTCCTAACAGCCTTGTTGATTTCACTATGCTTGCATTTGATGAAACCGCAGTTGAAGAACTTGTTCTGGGTGAAAATGTTAAAAATATTTATCTTAATGTTTATAAAAGCTCAAATGTTAAGAAAATTGTTTGCAACGCAGATGAGGTGTTCTTTAACAGCGTAAATATTCAGGGCGATTCCGTGCTTGAAGAAATCGTTATTAACGGCGAATTCCACGGCGGCTTTACTAACAGAAAAACTCCCGTTAAAAGAGTTGTGTGCAACGGCGAAGCAATGTATAATGCAGTTCTCGGCATGAGAGCGGCGGGCTTTGAAATGTGCTGCGATGCTTACGGAAACAACATCGTTTTTTCAAAGAATGATACCGATATGAAACAAACCTATGATGCTGACGGATTCAGATATTATATCAATGAAAAATCGGAGGCCGTTATAACAAGATATATCGGCGGTGAAAGCAATGTTGTTGTACCGTCTTCCCTTGACGGACACACGGTAACCGCAATTGCACCTCTTGCTTTTTCAAGTCTGAAAATATCAAGCACAAGCAATCCGTTTTCCGATGACAGATATATCTCCGAAGACCTGCTTGTTTCGGTTACCTTACCCGATACGGTTAAAATAATAGGCAAGTATGCTTTTGCATATAACCTTGCACTTGAAAGTATCAACATTCCGTCGGGTGTTGAGATAATTCCGACAGAATGTTTCTATGACTGCGATTCATTGAAGAGTATTGCTCTTCCCGAAAGTGTAACCGTAATCGGCGATTGTGCATTTCAAAACTGTGAAGCACTTGAAAGCATTGAAATGAAAGGCGTTGAAAAGGTTGGAGAAAACGCTTTTCAGCTTTGTAAAGCTCTTTCAGATGTCCGATATTCCGCCAAACTCAGAGAAATCGGAATCGGATCGTTCACCGACTGCAACCTTACGGGAACACTTGATTTATCTTCTGTTATAAAAATCGGTGCAGGCGCATTTATGGATACCAATATAAAAAAGGTTATTCTGAATGATAATCTTGAAATGCTTGAATACGGTGTTTTCCAGGGATGTTCTTCGCTTGAAGAAATCAATTTTCCTTCGAAACTCGTTTCAATCGGAAGCTGTTGCTTCAGAATGACGGGAATTAACAAGGCAGTATTTAACGATGGGCTTAAGAAAATCGGTGCACTCGTATTTGATAATTGCAAAGAATTGAATATCCTTGAGCTTCCCGAAAGCATTGAAGAAATAGGTATCTATGCTTTTCAAAATACGTTTCTTGAAATTGTGACCATTCCCGAAAACCTTAAGGTTATCGGATACGGAGCATTCAAAAATTGCAAGGAGCTTGATATTCTTTATTTCAACGCAAAGAATTGCAGGGTTGATTTGGCAGACCAGGATTATCAGGATGCAACCGATGATTTGGGTAACGCTCCGCCGTTTATCGGATGTAAATTAAGAGAAATCTATTTCGGTGACGGTGTTACATCAATCGGCGGATTTTCAGCACCTTCAGGTGCGTTTGAAAGCTGTTCGGGACTTGAATCCGTAATGATTCCTGACAGCGTAACGGAAATCGGTACGGCTGCTTTTAAAAACTGCACAGCTCTTGAAACTGCAGTTATTCCGGGCAGCGTAACGTCAATTGCAGAAGATGCTTTTGACGGCTGCAATAATTTGACGATTCTTTGCTTCGCAAACTCCTATGCTCATTCCTATGCGCAGGAAAACGGCATAAAGGTCAGCACCTTTGTTGTTGCACCGATTCCCAATCAAATCTATACTGGCAAAGAGATTACCCCCGAAATATCCGTTTCATTTTCAGGGGACACATTAATCAAAAATATTGATTTCGCAGTAAGCTATGCCAATAATATCAACGTAGGCGAGGCTGACGTTACGGTCAAGGGCAGGGGAGATTACAAAAATTTCTCAAACAAAGTAAAGTTTACTATTGTTACAAAGAATATTTCCTCTGCTTCTGTTTCTGAAATTGTAGACCAACCTTACACAGGCTTTGCTGTTACTCCCGAATTAATCGTAACAGACGGCACAAAGCTTCTTTATGATAACAAAGACTATACCGTTTCTTATTCAAATAACAAAAGAGCAGGAACAGCAACAGTTAAGGTTATCGGTATCGGCAACTATTCAGGCAGCTTAACAACTGAATTTGAGATTGTTAATATGGGCGGAGCAGAAAGCTTTATCAGCAGGCTTTTCACAAGTATCAGCAATTTCTTTGCAAAAATTGTTGCTTTTATTGGCGATATATTCAGTTTCACTTAAAACCAACGGAGGTAAAACAAAATGAAGAACAGAATGATAAAAGCAATTTGTATAGCTTTTGCGTTGATTATGATTCTTGGTGCTGCTCCTTTGAGTGCCTTTGCGGAAAGAGAAATTACTGAAGGAATGTTTACATATTATATTTCGCAAACAGGCAGATGTGTCATCACCAAGGGTGATCCGTCATTAAGCGGCGACCTTGTTATTCCCGATGAACTCGGCGGTGTTGCCGTTTCGGAAATCGGAAGCTCTGCATTTAAGAATAATGATAAAATTACATCGATAACATTTCCGGAAACAGTAACAGAAATTGCAAGCGGTGCTTTTTGCGCATGCGATTCTCTGGCAGAGGTTGTTATCCCCGATGCTGTTACAGTTCTCGGAAACAATGCGTTTTCCGATTGTAAAAGCCTTGTTTCGGTAACAATCGGAAACGGTATAACGGAAATAAGCAAGAGAGCATTTTATTCGTGTAAAAGTCTTAAAAATATCATCATCGGAAATAACGTTAAGATTATCGGTGAAGAGGCTTTCGGTATATCAACCGTGCTTGAATCGGTTATTATTCCTGACAGCGTAACCGAAATCGGCGTCTATTCTTTTTATCGCAGCCCTGCTCTTTCTTCCGTTATAATCGGAAGCGGAGTCAAAACAATCCGTTACAGCGCTTTTGAGGATTGCCCTTCACTTGATGAGTTGGTTATCCCCGATAGTGTTGAAGTGATTCAGGCAACGGCTTTCAGGGGCAACAGCGTTAATTCGCTTGTTATCGGAAAGGGCGTCAAGGATATCGGCGATGCTTTTGTTTCCTGCGATACCCTTGAAAAGATTTCGTTCGATTCAGATAACCCCTATTTCTGCACCGACAGCGAGGGTGTGATTTTCAGCAAGGATAAAACCGTTCTTTACAGTTTTCCGCAGGCAAACAAAGCTGAAAGCTATGTTATTCCTGACGGAGTAAAGACGATTTCAAAAAAAGCTTTTTATTGGCTTCCGACGCTTAAATCGGTTACAATGCCTGATTCAGTTACGGAAATCGGAGAATCAGCTTTCCAGCAATGTATAAATCTGTCATCGGTAAACATTTCAAAAAATCTTGTTTCGATTGAAAAATATGCGTTTAGAGATTGTCAGGATATTGCAGAGGTTGTTTTGCCCGATAGTCTTAAAACAATCGGTGAAGGAGGATTTTATAACTGCAAATCTCTTGAAAGTGTAAAATTCGGAAACGGTCTTGAAATAATAGGACACAGCGCATTCGAAAACTGCATATTGCTAAAAGCTGCAATTATTCCCGACAGCGTAATTATCATTGATAAATATGCTTTTGCTGACTGCAAAAACCTCAGCAAACTGACTTTTGGAAAAAATGTTGAAATTATAGAATCGCAAGCTTTTGACGGATGTGAAAAACTTACGGAAGTTGTGATTACAAACAAAGTAAAGGAAATCGGATGGGATGCTTTCAGCGATTGCTCGGGTTTAACTTCTGTGGTGCTTGGTAACAGCGTTGAAATAATCGGTGAAAGAGCGTTTAAAGAATCGCGAATAGAAAGTCTTGTTATTCCGTTGAGCGTCAAACAAATCGGAACTGACGCTTTCTGTCTTTGCCGTGATTTCCGATACGGCGGAACAGAAGAGGAATGGGCTCAGGTAAAAATTATAGGCGATGAAAACGATAATTATTCCATTAAGCATTACATAAAATTCAACTATACTCCCGAAGATTTCGGAACGGTTAACGTTGATGATATTTCCGTTAATTATAAATCAACTGCAAAGCTTAATGCTACGGCAAATATTTCATCAGAGTATAACTATGAAATTGTATATAAATCATCTGATCCGTCAATTGTTCAGGTTGATGAAAACGGAAATATTACCGCATTGAAATCAGGTAAAGCAACAATCACCTGCAGAGCGATTGATGAAAACGGATATTGCGCAACCGATACTTGCACGGTAACTGTAAAATACAGTATAATACAGTGGATAATCAACATTCTTCTTTTAGGATTCTTATGGTATTAAAATCGGAGGTAAATGCATGAAAAAAACAATCTCGTTAATTCTCGCATTAATTATGATTATGGCGGTTGCACCGATGAATGCTTTTGCGGCTGAGCCGGAAAAGCCCGTTGAAAATATCGAAATCACTATCGATACGAGAATCGCAGGCAAAGCTCCTTCGGAGTGTGCAGATTTTCTTACTGTCAGCGGTGAGGGCATTAAGTTTGATAACAGCACTTTTAAAGCAATTTATACCGAAGGTCATTTTAACAGCGGTGAGAAGGAAGCCGAAGTGTTTGAAAAGGACAAAAGCTATTCGTCAATTCTTTATATTTATCCTGAAGAAGGCTATCTTCTTACGAGTAACACTTCAGATATTAATGTTAAATATACTGTTATCCGTGAATCCGGCACCTTTGACGGCTCCTTTACAATTGCAGCAGAGGATGTGGAATCCGATGAAGGTTTGGCGGGATATTACAAAATACGGATTCATTACAGAGCCGAAACTCAGGAGCCGACGGGCGCAGCAAGAATCCCGTATTTAATCGGCAAATTCTTTGGATTTATTGCAGATTTGTTCACCACAATCTTTATTGCTCCCATTTCAGAATTAATTACGATGATTTTTTAAATTTAGTTGCAGGCAACGTCTTTTTGATGTTGCCTGTATTTTTTTTATTTTTTTAGACCAACCGACCGTTTCAATCGTAATAGTAGTGAAAGGATTGAAACGGAGGTGTGAAATGAGAAATGATTTAAAAACAACAAGGGTGAATCTTGACGGCGTGCATTCGCTTGATGTGACGGTTAGCGAACAAGCAAAAACCGTTGTGGCGGAACTTATAACAGGGGATGAATCAACCTTTATCTATGCCGAGAAATTCGATTTTCCCTGCAACTATTTGCGAACGGCAATCAAAAAAGCGATTATGTATCTCAACAGCGAAACTGTGAAATCAGAAGCCGATTCACGGAAAGCTTTGGAAAGCAACCTCTATACTTGAAAGAGCTGCCCGATATGCTATAATGTAATTATAATTACATCTCAGGTGATGAACGATGAATAATGAAAAAGAAAAAATAAACGGGCTGATAGAGCGGCTTCAAAACGGCGATAAAGCTGTTTTTGAAGAATTTTATAAGCTGACAAGCCCCAAGGCGTATTTTTTAGCGCTTAAAATTACTCAGAATGAACACGATGCTGAGGATATTTTGCAGGAAAGTTACATAAAGGCTCTTGAAAAGCTTGATGAGATTGACATATCGCAGAACGTTATGAGCTGGTTTTGCAGGATTGTTGCAAATAAAAGCAAGGATCTGCTCAAAAGCAAAAAGCCGCTTGTTTTTGTGGATGATGACGAATCGTTTTTTGAAGAAATTCCTGAGGATAAGGCGGAATTCAGCCCTGAAGAAAATCTTAATCAGGAAGAGCTGCGGCTTGAGGTTATGGCGGCAATCGATGAGCTGACAAGCGAAAAAAGAGCCTGCATAATGATGATGTATTTCGGCGAAATGAGCGTTAAGGAAATTGCCGAAAGCATTGAAGTTCCCGAAAGCACGGTCAAAAACAGGCTTTACACCGCAAGAAAAGACCTCAGAACCAAGTTTGAAAAGAGCGGAAACGTTCTTTACGGTGCAGCTCTCGGCAGTGTTATTATCTGGGCATTGCAGAAAACTTCAGTAAGCGTTTCAGCAGCTTTTGCGTCAAGTGCTGTATCTGCCAATATTTTTGCAGAAATCGGTACTTCGGCGGCTTGTTCTGCTGCAACAACGGCGTCTGCCACTGCAGCGGCTACTGCAACAACAGCTACTGCGGCAACAACCGCAGCTGCAACGGGGTCAGGAATTGCCGCAAAAGTGGCGGCTCTTTCGGTTGTTCAGAAAGTTGTTGTAGGTGTTACGGCAACGGCGGTAATCGGTGGCGGAACTGCAGGAGTTGTGACAGTTGTAAAAATGGCTACCTACGAACCTGAGCAAACAACCCTTGCTGAAGAAGTTACAACCGCTCCGTTTGTTACAAGCGAGAATGCGTTCAACGAGCTTGTTGAAACAACCGCATCGATTACACAAGAAACAAGCACAATCGATGCTTTTTCAACGCTTACAAATGCAGCAACACTAACTGAAAGAAGCACAAAGCCCGTAACAACTGTAAAGCCGACTACAACCAAGGTTCTTACAACCCGGAAGCTGACGACAACTCAAAGAGAAACCACAACCCGAAACAAAACGACAACACAGAGGGTAACAACCACCCGAAATGAAACAACAACCCGACTTGTGCAGACAACAAGACCGACAACAACGCGACCTGCGACTACCACAAAGCCAACCACTCAACCCACCGCGCAGCCAACAACTCAACCGACTACATCACAGCCAACTACTACGCAGGCAAAGGCGACTGTCACGATTGATATAATCGACTATGACGGTTCGGTTGCTGACACAATCGTTCTGGAGATTGAAGCAGGCACAACGCTTTCAAATGCATATATTGTAACCGCTGTAAGGGAAAAAGGCTATGAGCCGATGGCAGGCGTCTACGGCGATATAGATGCAGTTGCCGAAAGCGGAAAAACATATAAATTTGAAGCAGAACTTTAAACATACCCATTAAAAGGAGGTATATTCAATGAAAAAATCATTATCATTATTTTTGGTACTTATAATGGCTTTCGGTATTGTTTCAACCGGCATAGCCGTGCCGTATGCTTATGCCGAAGATGTACAGCAAACATACACAGAGGGCAACTTTGTTTATGAAATCGTAGCCGGCAATAATAATAATTACTTTATTAGAATACTCGATTACCTTGATAAAGAGTCAACCGATGAAATTGTTATTCCCGAAACTATCGGCGGTTATAACGTAGTTTATCTTGCAGCCGAATCATTCAAAGGCTGTAAGTGCACGTCAGTTTCAATTCCTGCAAAGTTAACTTCTGTTGACCCTGAAGCTTTTGCTTATGATATGCCGAATATTGAAAAATTCACTGTTGATGCGACAAATACAAGGCTTTCGTCCGATGAAATGGGTATTCTCTATAAGAGAAATGAACACGGCGGAAATATGAAAGATATTGTTGCATACCCTAAAAATGCACCACATACATCTATTGAAATCGCAAAAACTACCAGAATAATCGGTGCATTTGCTTTTGCGGATGCTAAAAATCTTAAAACTGTAAACTTTGCCAACGGTTCTTCTCTCGGCACGTCATACAGCATTGAAAGCTATGCATTTTATAATGCCAAAGAAATTGAAACACTTTATATCCCGAGAAATTTATTTTCAATCGGTGATTATTCTTTTGCAGGATGTTCCTCTCTGACATCTGTTTATCTTCCGGAGTCAATTAATTACGGAATCGGTTGGGACAGCTTCAAGGATACGCCTTTCATCAATAATCCTGAAAACTATGATGAGGACGGTGTTCTTTATCTCAACAGAAATCTTCTTGCAACTCTTCCGGAGGCTGATAAGAGCTACTACGAAATAAGAGAAGATACGGGAATTATTGCGGCAGGTGCTTTTCAGTGGGATTCTTTGCGTGAGGTGTATTTGCCCTCAAGCATTAAATATATGGAGGCAAACCCTTTTGCAAAATGTCCAAATATTGAAAAATTCATTATTGATCCTAAATCAGACTACAGTACCGATGAATACGGTGTATTGATTGATGGTAAAATGGCAATAGCTTACCCAAACGGTATATATCATACCTGTTATGCCAACGTAGAAATCAGGTCGTTTGCTAATTATGCGTTTTATCTGAGTCCGATAAAGAATTTCTATATAGGCTCTGTCAGAAATTTTGAGGCTATTGACCGCTTCTCACTCGGCGGCGAGGGAGTAACCGATATTTATTATTATGAAAACGCGGAAGAATGGGAGGATTGCGTAACCAAAAAGCCGTCCTATGACAACAGAATTGCTGCACAGGATGTGGCAACAATTCATCTTGAGAGTTCTTCCGACAGTGAACATCAGATAACCGTCGGCACGGATATGCAGGCAGTCTGCACCTGCGGTTATTCTGCCGAATTCACTCCTGTAAACGGTAATCAAACTGAAAACGGATTTGTTTATCACATTGTGAACGGCGAAGCAGTAATCGTTTCGTATTTGTTCAAAAGTTCAACCGATGCGCTCGTTATTCCTGATACTCTCGGCGGATATCCCGTTTCGGAAATCGACTGTAATTTTGCAGGCTGTATGTTTACTTCGGTTCATATTCCGTCAACAGTAACAAAAATACGTGAAGGCGCATTTGCAAACGCTCTTAATGTTCAGGTCTTTACAGTTGCGGAGGGCAATGAAGAATTCAGAGCGGAAAACGGCGTGCTCTTGAATGTTACAGGTTATTCAATCTTTGCTTATCCTCCGAGTGCCTCTTCAACTGAATATATAATTCCCAATAAGGTAGTCGGAATTATGCCTTATGCCTTTTGCGGTACTAAATACCTTAAAACTGTTACAATGCCTGCATATAACGTGTATACGGTAGGTGTAATTTATGACTATGCATTCCTTGATTCCAGCGTTGAAAACGTTTATATCGAAGGCAAGGATTTTTATTATATGAGCAATGGCGTTTTCAAAAATTCACAGCTTAAAGAGATAAACTTCTCATTAGATAAAGTTCATTTAGGAGAAAATGATGCTTTTTCGTATAAATTCGGCTATGATGTTTTTGAAGGCACACCTTTTCTTGAAAATGCTGAATACGATGAAGATGGTGTATTTTATCATCAGAATTGTCTTATCGCAACCGACAAGAACATAGCTAAATCAAATTATGACATAAAAAACGGAACTACTGTTGTTGCAGGCGGTGCTTTCAGATGCAGTAATCTTGAAAGCGTTAATATTCCTGCAAGCGTTAAATGCATTGGCATATCATCTTTCAGTAACGCAACGGCTCTCAAAGCAATAACCGTGAGTGATGATAACAAATATTACTGCGCTGATGATTTAGGCGCGCTTTACAGCAAGGATAAAACGCTGTTTGTTGCCTATCCCGCAGGCAGAGAAGAAGTTTGTTATGCTGTTGAAAGCGGTGTTACTGAAATCAGCGAATCTGCATTCAACAACGTTCAGTTTCTTGAATGTGTTAACGTTCCGCTCAGTGTTGCTACCGTAGGTGATTTTGCGTTCGGCAGGCTTGGCGATAAGTTTATTTCCGCAATTCGCTATGAGGGAACGCAGAATGATTGGGAAAAAATCAGTTTTTCAAGGCACAAAACTGATCTTGCGCGTTCCGAAGCTATTGCCAGAACCTACGAAACATATACGGGCGGTATTCATACCACCACATTAAGAGTAACGCAACCCGGCTGCACAAGCGAAGGCAGAAATTCTTATTTCTGCAGCTGCGGCTTCTCATGTGGATATGAAATACCGAGAACAGGTCATAATTACAGTGAATATATTTACGGCAATGAGGTTTTTAACAAAGAAGACATTTTCTATAAATATTGCCTTAAATGCGGCACAATAGTTAAGGCGGATGAAATCAGAATTAAGCTTGATAATACTGAACTTGTTCTTTTGGAGGGTGCTCAGGCAAAGCTCACAGCAACCCTTAAATGGGACTGTTACCAGTATTTAAATGGTGATTTTACTTGCGATATTGTTTTTGAATCATCAAATGAGAGCGTTGTAACCGTAAATGAAAACGGCGATGTTACAGCTCTCAAAGCAGGCACAGCGGTTATAACCGCTGCAATCAGCGGAACAAGCATTGCTTCTGAATGTGAGGTAAACGTTAAGGCTGACGGATATACCGTTATTTGGATTGTTAACGGCGAAACGGAGCTTACAACCACCGTTAAAGCAGGCGAGAAAATAGTTGCTCCCGAAATTACGGCAGAAGAAGGCTATGAATTTGCAGGTTGGTTGCCTGAAATTCCTGATGTTATGCCAGAAGAACCTCTTGAATTTGTAGCTGTATTAAACAAAATATCAAAATCCGAGAATTTTGATGTTTCTGCATCCTATGCACCCGAAGCCTTTGATGAAGAAGCAACTCTCGACGTTGCCGAAATTCAGGGTGACAGAGAACCTGGCGGCATTTATATGGTTGAGGGCGAATATTATGAGCAGGTCGGTTTATATAACATCAAAATGCTCAACAGATATTCAAACGTTATTCAGCCCAACGAAGGCTATACGGTAACAATCAGACTCGCTCTGCCCGAAGCTTATAAAAACAGAACCGCTTTCGTCATCTATCACCGCTTTACGGGCGGCGGCAGAGAGCAGCTTTCAACTGAAAAGGGTACTGTCAAAGTTGAAAACGGCTACCTGATTTTTGAGGTCAGCAGCTTCAGCGAGTTTGAGGTTCTGGCTGTTACGCCGCAAATCAAAGTAACAAGTCTGCCTCGCAAAACCGTCTATGCATACGGTGAAGATATTGATTTGAGCGGTATAATACTTGTTTATAACGATAAAAACGGCAATTCAAATGTTGTTTCAAACACGTCTCTGCTCACTGTCAGGGGCTTTGACAGCACCAAAACAGGCAAGCAGACCGTTACCGTCAGCTACGGACAGTACAGCGACACCTTTGAAGTAGAGGTGAAGCTCACATTCTGGCAATGGATTCTCAGAATTATTTTCTTTGGATTAATTAAATTCTGATTTTTTATTGACCTGCCGACAGGGGAAAAGCGGTTCTCTGTAAACTGTCCGATTATATGATTTAGTTTTATTGCAGGTGTTCTGACAATAGAATAATTATTATCTAAAAAATGAAGCCGAACAAGCTGACAATCAGGTCAATTTGTTTGGCTTCGTTTTATAATTCTGAATATTTTTATTGACATAAAAAAACACTTTTGCGATAATAAAAATATAAATTTTATCTTTTTTGTTATTGGCAACATCCGAAAAAGGAGTGTTTTTATGAGAATTCTGATTGCGGAAGATGAAAAGAGTCTTAACAGAATAATTGCAAAGCAGCTTAAAGCAGCGGGCTACAGCGTTGATTGCTCTTTCAACGGTGAAGAAGCCTATGATTTAATAAGCATGACTGATTATGATGCCGCTGTTTTTGATGTTATGATGCCGAAAATTGACGGATTCTCTTTGCTCAAAAAGATAAGAAACGAGGGCAATAATCTTCCCGTACTTTTTCTTACTGCCCGTGACAGTATAGACGACAGAGTAGAGGGTCTTGACATCGGCGCAGATGATTATCTGGTGAAGCCCTTTGCTTTTGAAGAGTTGCTTGCAAGAATCAGGGTTCTTATCAGAAAAAACAGCGTTTCAAATTCAAATATAATCACCGTTGCAGATTTAACCGTTGATATTTCAAGCAGAAAGGTTACAAGAGGGGATAAGGATATTTCTCTTTCTGCAAAGGAGTATGAGCTTTTGCAGTATCTTGCCGTCAATAACGGAATTGTTCTCAGCCGTGAAAAAATTGAAGATCATATATGGAATTATGATTATGAAGGCGGAACAAACGTTGTTGACGTTTACATCCGATACCTTCGCAAAAAGATTGATGAAGACCATGTCAAAAAGCTTATTCACACCGTCAGAGGAATGGGATATGTTCTCAGGGAGGAAAAATGAAAAAACTTTCATTTAAAATTATAACAACGCTCTGGATTACGCTTTTGATTGCCGTTGTCTGCGGTGTCAGCGTAACTGCGCTTATGTTAATCAGCCGCAAAACTGCCGATGATAAGCTCAGGCAGACGCTCGTTGCTGCCGCACAAAGCAACTCGGATGAAATGGAATTCAGCAATGGCATTTTCGAGGTTGAGAATGATTTTATTTATTATTCCGACGGAGTTTACTGCGACCTTTTCAGCGAAAGCGGTGAGTATATCGGCGGCGAAACACCGCATGCTCTTATCAAAGCACCGTCCGATTTAAAAAAGGTTGTTAAAAAAACTTTTGACGGAAAAGAGTATTACGTTTATTCTGAGCTTCTTGAATTTACAAAATTCGAATATGAAATTGATATCCGTTCGGGTCAGGTAATATCCTATGAGGCGGACGTTACTCCCGTGAATGAATTGAAGCCCGTTCCTTACTCCGAAACGAATTTTCATAACGGCATAAGCACAAATGAAGCAATAGATATTGTACTTGCTCATGCAGGCATAAAGAAAAATGAAGCAACCGTAATCGGCGTTCAGATTCCAGTCTACAGCGACAGACAGGTTTTTAAAATCGAGTTTACCTCAGACAGCTCATCCTGCAAAAAGATTTATATCCGTGCAATCTGTCCCGCAGAAGATGTGAAAACAATGTTCAACAATATCGGAAAAAGTGCTTTATATATTCTTCCGTTTTTCGTGATTGTTGCAGCAATAGGCGCATATATCATTTCAAAGAAAACCGTTGCACCCATAGAAAAAATTACAGATTCCGCACACAAAATTTCAACGGGAAGCGACCTTTCAAAACGTCTTGAAACAAATAATGCGCCCCGTGAAATCAGTAACCTTGCCGATACTTTCAACGGGATGTTTGAGCGTTTGCACACGTCATTTGAAAACGAAAAAAGATTCACCTCCGATGCCTCTCACGAGCTTCGCACACCTCTTGCTGTTATAAAGGCGGAATGCGAATATGCACTTTCCGGAAATGCAGATGAGGACGAAAGAATGCAGGCTCTTGAATCAATTGAAGAACAGACAGATAAAATGACATCTCTTGTTTCATCCTTGCTTTCCGTAACAAGGGCTGAGCAGGGGCTTGGCAGATTTACTCTTGAGGAAGCGAATCTCAGCGAGCTTGTTGAAGGGGTATGCAGAAAATTCAGACCTTCTAAAAATATTGAATTGATAACAAATATTGATAATGATATTATAATCAGTTTAAATAATACACTAATAATCCAGCTTCTTGAAAATCTGCTTTCTAATGCAGATAAATACGGAAAAGAAAACGGTGTTATCAATGTCAAGCTGTATTCCGAAAAAGACAAAACGGTTCTGTCTGTATGGGATAACGGAATCGGAATAAGCGAAGAGGATCTGCCGAAAATCTGGAACAGATTTTACCGTGCAGATGCATCGAGGTCGGAAACCGAGGGCTTCGGTCTCGGACTTGCACTTGTTAAAAAGATAGCGGAAATTCATTCGGCAGAATGCGTTGCAGAATCTGAAATTGATAAATTTACCGAAATCAAAATAATTTTCAAAAATTAAGTTTTTCTAATGTTCCTTTAATGTTTGCCGATTATTATTAAGTCACAGTCAAGGACGACTGAAATAATAAAAACAAACAAATTGAAAGGAATTGATATTATGAAAAAACTTATCGCTCTTTCACTCGCACTCCTCGTTGTATTTTCTCTTTCCGTGTCGGCATTCGCCGCACCGTCCGAAAACCTGATTTCAAAAGAGAGAGCAAAGGAAATCGCTCTTGATCACGCAGGATATGAAGAATCCGAAGTAAGATTCGTCAAAGTAAAACTTGACCGTAATGACGGCAGATATGAATACGAAATCGAATTCAGAGCTGACGGCAATCTTGAATATGATTATTCAATCAATGCCGAGAACGGAAAAATCGTTGAATTTGACCGTGATTATGATGCTCCGGACAGATTTGAAGCATTCGGTTTTATTAAATTCTTCAGAAATCTTCTGGCAAGATTTTTCGGATAAACTCAGGTCAGAAATGAAAAATATATTGAGAGGTGAATAAAAATGAAGAAAAAGTTATTTGCAGTTTTAGTTTCGGTAGTTCTGGTTTTATCAGTCGCTCTGGTTGCAGGATGCTCAGCAGACAAACCCGTTGAAGAGAATGCAACGATCAATCAGGCACAGGCATCCGCACCAACGGTTAAAAGCGGTGAGCTTGTAAGCGTTTCTCCTGATGATGCAATCGATATCGCTCTTAAGCATGCAGGTGTTTCAAGAGAAAATGCCGTAATGTTTGGTGCTCCTTCACTTGATGAAGAAAAAGGAAAAGCTCATTATGATGTTGAATTCGGATATAACGGTTTTGAGTATGAATATGAAGTTGCTGTTGCTGACGGTTCGGTTCTCAAAGCGGAAAAGGAAGCCGAAAGGGTTAATGTTTCCGAAAAGGAAAGTGTTCCCGCAAAGTCTGAACCCGTAAGCAAAGAAAAAAATAATGGTTATATCAGTGTTGAAGATGCAAAGCAGAAGGCTCTTGACGATGCCGGCATCAAAGCAGAAGATGCAGTTTTCCTGAAGGCATATTATGATTCGGATGACATGGTTCCTCATTATGACGTTAAGTTTGAAGCAAACGGATATGAATATGAATACGAAGTCAAAGCATCTGACGGCACTGTTCTTGAAAAAGACGTTGATAAGGAAAGAAATCCTGTCAACGGCGCTTCCGCATCAAATGAACATATCTCTGCAGACAAAGCAAAATCATTGGCTTATGAGCATGCTGGCGTAAAAGCGGCAGATGTTAAATTCTCAAAAGCAGAGCTTGACCGCGATGATCTGATAGTTCATTACGAGGTTGAGTTTACTGCAGGAAAATTTGAATACGAATATGAAATAAACGCTGAATCGGGAAAGGTTATAGCTTTCGATAAGGATTTCAGAGATTAACAGTCTGCAAACAATTGTTTTGCGGCAAAAGCTGAGGTGTACTGAACTGCATTAACCCTGAAATAATATTATTGTTAATGCTATATTTAAATAAAAATTGGCTTGAACGGAAAATGAATCTGTTCAAGCCAATTTCTGTTATACGGTTAATTTATTCTTACAACAAGGTCGCTTTCGGGGAAGCAGCAGCAGGGGTGAATAAAATTAAATTGAATATCTGCAATGCGACGTTTATCCTCACTTTCGGGTATATAAACCTTACCGCTGATAAGCTTGCTTCTGCAGAAACCGCATTCGCCTGTGTGACATCTTGCGGGAACTTCAATGCCTGCACGCTCAAAAGCGCATAGAACGGTTTCGTTGCTGTTTGCCTTGATAACGGTTTCCTTGGAGCGGTTAATAACTTTAATGCTGAATTCCTTGGGTTCATCCTTGTCTTTTTTGCCTGCGGAGAAAACCTCGAAGCGGATAAATTTCTTTTCTTTATTGAGCTTGGGAAGCTCTGCTTCAAGGAATTTATACATTCCGCCGGGACCGCAAACAAAAATGCTGTAATCAGCATCGGGAGCGTATTTGCCGATAATATCCGCACCGACAAAGCCTTTTTCGTAGCCCTCTTCGTCGCTGTGGCTGAGCACATAAACAACGTTGATTTTTTCGTTCTTTGCAAGAGAATCAAGCTCATCCTTGAAGAGAATTTCAGCAGATGTTCTGCAGCCGTAAAGCAGGGTGAGGGAGCAATCCTCATTACCCTCGTCGATTGCTCTTGCGAGAGAAAGGAAAGGTGTGATGCCGCTGCCGCCTGCAATGCCCACGATGTTTTCGGCATCTCTTAACGGGCAATAGGTGAGATTTCCCTCGGGTGCATAAGCGGTAACTTTATCGCCGACTGCCCAATTATCGAGAATATAATCCGAAACAAAGCCGTCGCTGATGCGCTTAACGGTAATCTGATATTCGCCGTTCAATGCACTTGAAGGGGATGAAGCGATTGAATATGAACGGGTAACAACTGCATTGCCGATTTCAAATCTGAATGTGAGATACTGACCTGCTTTGAAATATGCAAGGGGAGCGCTTTCGCTCTTGAAATAATAGCTTTTGGCAATGTCGGCATGTTCTTCGATTCTGCTGATTACAAGCTTCTGCTCTTTGGGATGAAGGCTTCTTGCAACTTTGTTGACGCCGAAATCATCGGTGGAGGTCGGTAAAACCGCCTGGGCATTATTGATAAACTGCTTTCTTTCCGTTAAGAATTTAACGGTGTTAACGATATCCTTGAAATTGCCGTTAACGGTAGCTTTTTTCTTGCTCATTATTTTGCCTCCTTTTCCATAGCGAGGATTGCGGCTTTAGCTGCCATATCGCCTGTTGTGTAGCTGGGCGAATATCCCATATGTCTTGTTGTATATCCTCCTGCAAAATAAAGACCGGGTATACCCTTATCAATCAGGTCAAAAACAATTCTTTTAACAATGCCGTCTTCCTTGGTTGCTTCATAGCCGTAAATTGTGCCTGCGGGAGCATCGGTATAACGGGCATAGGTCATCGGGGTTGCGATTTCAATTTCTTCGATATAATCCCTGATTACAATGCCTGTTGCCTTTTCAAAATTATCAATCATCTTTTCGGCAAAGGCAAGCTTTGTTTTGTGGTAATCCTTAACCGAAACCTTGCTCCATTCGTCGCCTGCAAAAATGGAGGTCATATAAAGAATACTTGTACCCTCGGGGGAGCAATCGTCAAACGCTTTGTTGAGGCAAACCGTTGCCTGAACATCGTTTGTTTCGATTTTTTTGCTTAGCTCATAGCACTTCCTGTTATCGTTGGTGGGATAGATGAAATAAGTGTGGTTATCAAGACCGATTTCCTCTGCTGAACGGTTAAGACCGAGGAAAACCGCAAAGCCTTTTGCACCGAGAGTTTTTGCGTTTACCTCTTTCTTGAGCTTTTCGGGAACGGCATCCTTATCGATAAGCTTTGTGTAAGCGTTATAAGGCGATGCGTTGCAGATAACCGCCTTTGCGATTATCTGAGTGCCGTCATCAAGAATAACGCCTTTTGCCTTGCCGTTTTCAACAATTATTTTCTTAACGCTTGTGTTGAACCATGCTTCGCCGCCGTTTTCGGTAAATGCCTCGAGCAGAGCGGTGCTTATCTGATGGCTTCTGCCTCTGGGAATAACCGCGCCGTCAATGATATATGAGTGAAGCATTGTGAAATAATGGATAACGTTGAGCTCATCGGTAGGCTGACCAAGGTAGCACCAGTATCCGTTGAGGATATCTCTTGTTTTCTTGCTTGCGCCGAAAGCCTTGAGAACCTCGTCAACAGAATAGTTTGCAACTTTGAGGAATTCAGTGTGTTCAGAGAAGATATCTTTAATCATCGAAGGCTTGAAATCATCAATGTTGCTGACAAAATCAAGGGTTTTTTCAATGCTTTCAATAAGATCGAAAATCTTTGTTACAACAGTTGCGGAACCAGGGTCATATTCATTGAGTTTATTTATGAATGCTTCTTTGCCGAGAGGCAGAGAGTAATCGCATTTTTCGTTTTTATCAAGTGTGATGAGTCTGAAGGCTTCATCAAGCGCAACCCATTCAATTTTATCTGCTGCGCCGACCTCCTGAAAGATTTTTAAAAGGGGCGACTTGCCTGTGATTGAGCCGATGCCGCAAAGCTCATGGAGCGATGCTTCAAATTCAAATCTGCCTCTGACAAAGCTTGTTGCGAAACCGCCGGGCAGATTATGGCGCTCAATAAGCAAAGTTTTTTTGCCTTCTTTGGCGAGGCGTGCCGATGCAACAAGACCGCCGTTGCCTGCGCCGATAACAACTGCATCATATTTTTTAACCATATTTCCACTTCTTTCATTAATAATCAGTAAAATTTGCGGACTTTATTATATCATCATTACATAATAAAATCAATATCCGTTTAGTGATGATTGCTGATTTCTCTGGCATCATAGTGATTCAGTTTTTTAAATCCATGTTTGTAGAAGCTCTTGAATTAAGAATTATTTTGTTATATAATCACTTTGCAAAATAAACTGTTTCAGAGGAGATGAAGCGAAACGAAAGTTGTAATTTCTTGCCTTAATTCAAAATATGTTCATGCTTCACTATCTCCCTGGTGTTTGCTTGCAGGGCTTCGTGAGTTTTCGCAGAATAAATACGATGCCGTTGTTTTGGAAAGCACAATAAACGCCGATACCGAGGCTTTTGCAGAGAGAATAATCGCCGAAAAGCCCGATATTGTTGCGTTTTCCTGCTATATCTGGAATATAACCAAAACGCTTGAGGTGTGCCGCATAATCAAAAAAAGCTGCGGCTGCTCAATTGTTCTGGGCGGCCCCGAGGCAGCTTATCGGACGAAGGATATTCTCGGAAAATATGCCTTTGTTGATTATGTTCTTTCGGGCGAAGGGGAATGGGTATTCCCCGATTTTCTTGATAACCTTAGCGGCGATTTAAGCCTTGTTTCAGGTCTTTCTTTCAGAAAAAACGGTGAGATTGTTTCTGTTCCCGAAAAGGAATATTCCGATAATCCTCCATCACCCTATTGCGTTGAATTTTTTGAAAGCCTCAACGGCAGGATATGTTATATTGAAACAGCCAGAGGGTGCCCGTACCGCTGTGCCTTCTGTCTTTCCGGAAGATGCTCTGCGCTTCGTTTCTTTGATTTGCAGAGGGTTAAAAACGATATAATCAGGCTCTCTCAGAGCGGAACGCAGACGGTTAAATTCGTTGACCGGACGTTTAATGCCAATGCCGAAAGAGCCAATGAAATTCTGCTTTTTATCAAGGAAAATTACGGCAGGGCAATTCCTTGTGGTGTGTGCTTCCATTTTGAAATAGCAGGCGATATTTTAAAGCAGAGCACGCTTGATATTCTCGAATCAATGCCTCTCGGTGCGGTGCAGCTTGAAATAGGCATGCAAAGCTTCAATGAAGAAACATTAAAGATTATCAACCGAAAAACAAACACGGAAAAGCTCGTTGAAAATATAGGAAAGCTCGTTGCATTCAATAACATCCATATTCATATTGACCTTATCGCAGGGCTTACGGGCGAGGATATCGGGAGTTTTAAAAATAGTTTTAACATAGGTAAAAGAAGCTTTATTAGCATGCACATAAGGAGCATGATTCATAAACTTCATTAATCCTATAATATTAACAGATTCAACTGTTTTTTCTCCTGTTTCATCATTAACAGTTAATGATTCAAGATCATATTTATACCATTGTTCTGGTGCTTCATATCCCTCAGGATGTACACTTAAGTATT
>JAZNPG010000114.1:0-11505 GCA_045589555.1 Acutalibacteraceae bacterium | reverse complement strand
GATCCGTGGGAAAGACTGCGCAAAATCAAAGCAGCCTGCCCCAACACAAAGCTTCAGATGCTTCTCAGAGGTCAGAATCTTCTCGGCTACAAGCATTATCCCGATGATGTTGTTCGCCTTTTCGTAAGAAAGAGCGTTGAAAACGGCATTGACATCATCAGAATCTTCGATGCTCTCAACGACGTAAGAAACATTGAGGTTGCTGTTGACGAAACTCTCAAGTGCGGTGCTCACGCATCAGGCACTATCTGCTATACAATCAGCCCCATCCATAACCTTGAAAGCTATGTCAAGCTTGCAAAAGAGATTGAAGCTCTCGGCGTTCAGTCAATCTGCATCAAGGATATGGCAGGCATCATGAGCCCCAAGGAAGGCTATGACCTCGTTAAGGCTCTTAAGGCAAACGTTAAAGTCCCCATCGTTGTTCATACTCATTCAACAACAGGTCTCGGCTTCATGACACTCCTCAAGTGCGTTGAAGCAGGTGCAGACGTTATCGACTCCGCTATCTCCTGCTTCTCAGGCGGTACATCTCAGCCTGCAACAGAAACTCTTGTTTATACTCTCAAGCAGTATGGCTATGAAATTGATGTTGACGAAAACATCTGCAAGGAAATCAATGATTTCTTCAAGCCCATCAGAGCAAAGGCTCTTGACAGCAAGCTCCTCAACCCCGTTGTTATGGGCACTCAGACAGATGCTCTTATCTATCAGATTCCCGGCGGTATGCTTTCAAACCTTGTTGCTCAGCTCACAGCTCAGAACAAGCTGGACAAGCTTGATGAAGTTCTTCTTGAAACTCCCAGAGTACGCGAAGACCTCGGCTATCCTCCGCTCGTAACTCCCATGAGCCAGATGGTTGGTGTTCAGGCAACAACCAACGTTCTTGTAGGCGAAAGATATAAGAATATTTCCAAGGAAGTCAAGAGCTATATCAAGGGCGAATACGGCAAGGCTCCCGGTAAGGTAAGCGAAGAGCTCCAGAAGCTTGTTCTCGGCGATGAAAAGCCCTTCACAGGCAGATTTGCAGATACTCTTGAGCCCGGTGTTGAAGAAGCAAGAGCATATCTCGGCAGCAAGGCCAAGAGCGATGAAGATGTTCTTTCCTACATTGCTTTCCCCATGCAGGCAGAAGCATATTTCGAAAAGCGTGACGAAAAAGAAAGAAACACCTTCAGATACACAATTAAAGAAATTTAAGGGGGATAACAATGGACTTTCTGAATTCTGTTGTTGCTTCTCTGAACAACATTCTTGAACCTGTCAGCTTTGTTAAGCACCCTGTATTCTGGCTTGCGGTAATTTTTGCTCTTGCCGTGATTTATTCGGTTTATGCAAAAATCAGAGACGGCAAGGCAGAAAAAAAGGCAGCAGCAGAAAAGCCTGCAGCTGCTCCCAAAAAGCCTGCAGCTGTTGCAGCTCCCGAAGGTGTGAGCAACGGTTCGCTCGACCTTATTGATACAGACGAAAAAACCGCAGCTGTTATTATGGCAATCGTAAGTAACCGCAGCGGAATTCTGCTTAACAGACTCAGCTTTAAATCAATTCGCTTGATGGAGGATAAATAAAATGAAATATGTAGTAACCCTTAACGGTAAAAACTATGAAGTTGAAGTTAACGAATGCGAAGCAGTTGTAACAAACGTTACCGAAGCTTCCGCACCCGTTGCAGCTCCTGCTCCTGCAGCAGCACCCGCTGCTGCTCCCGCTCCCGCAGCGGCACCTGCAGCATCAGCTCCCGTTTCAGCTGACGGCACACAGATTCTCGCTCCCATGCCCGGCGCAATTCTCAACGTTAATGCAAGCGTTGGTGCAGCCGTTAAAGCAGGCGATGTTCTCATGGTTCTTGAAGCCATGAAGATGGAAAACGAAATCGTTGCCCCCTGCGACGGCGTTGTTAAGCAGATTCTCGTAACCAAAGGCTCAACTGTTAACACAGATGATGTTCTCGCTGTTATCTGAGCGGAGGTTGTATAATGGATGTATTACTTGAAACTATGCTCGATCTGACCTGGAAACAGGTTGCGATGTGGGCCATCGGCGGTCTGCTGATTTACCTTGCCATAGCAAAAGATATGGAACCCACTCTCCTTCTTCCCATGGGCTTCGGTGCAATTCTTGTTAACCTGCCTCATTCGGGCGCAGCAGGAGTTATCGGCCATCTTTTTGATATCGGCATCAACGGCCACGAGCTGTTTCCGCTGATTCTTTTTATCGGTATCGGTGCAATGATTGACTTTGAACCGCTTCTGACCAACCCGAAGCTGATGTTCTTCGGCGCGGCGGCGCAGTTCGGTATTTTCTTCACCCTTTGCGCTGCTTCCCTCTTCGGCTTTGCTCCCAATGATGCTGCTTCAATCGCCATCATCGGTGCGGCTGACGGTCCCACCTCAATCTTTGTTGCACAGGAACTTAATTCCAACTATCTTGCTCCCATTATGGTTGCAGCTTATTCTTACATGGCTCTTGTTCCCCTTGTTCAGCCTCCCATCATCAAGCTTTGCACAACAAAGGCTGAAAGAAAAATCCGCATGACCTATACAGGCAAAGCTGTTTCAAAGAGAACAAAGATTCTCTTCCCCATTATCATAACAGCCATCGTTGGTCTTGTTGCCCCCGATGCAGTTGCACTTATCGGTTTCCTTATGTTCGGTAACCTTATCCGTGAGTGCGGCGTTCTTAATTCTCTTTCAGAAACAGCACAGAAGGTTCTCGCAAACCTTATCACAATCTTCCTTGGTATCACAATCGCTTCCAAGATGGAAGCTGAATCCTTCCTTAAGCTGAACACTCTCATCATTATGGGTCTCGGTCTTGTTGCCTTCATCGTTGATACCTTCGGCGGCATTATGCTCGCAAAGATTATGAACCTTTTCCTCAAGAACAAAATCAATCCCATGATCGGCGCAGCAGGTATTTCCGCATTCCCCATGTCAGCCAGAGTTGTTCACAAGATTGGTCTTGAAGAGGATAACCAGAACTTCCTTCTCATGCACTCAATCGGTGTTAATGTTTCGGGTCAGGTTGCTTCGGTTATCGCCGGCGGTCTTATCCTTGCATTTTTCCGCGGTTAACGTGCCGAGCATAATCCGAATCTGCCCGAAAGCGAGTCTTTTCAGCGCTTTTTGTGGTTTCGGATTTGAAAGGCGACAGCCTATCAGCACCCTCAACCGCCAAAAATCATCTGAAAACCCTTCGCTTTCGGGTCGAAGATTTTTTATCGAGAGAATTTTTGGCAATTCGAGGCATAAAACGCAGCAAATCCTTTGTGGATTTGCGAGTATTCTAACGAAGAAGTGACGGAAATTATCCGATAAAAAACATGGTTCGGATTATATTCGTCACGCTAAGGAGGATAAAAAATGTTTGATATAATTTCAGGTGCTATCAGGCCCGATTTATTTGTTGATTCACTCCCCACCATGGGTAAAGGCATGCTCGGCATTTTTATTGTTACCACCGTTGTTGTTACGGTTGTTAATGCGCTGAACAGCATACCCGATAAAAAAGATAAAAAATAAACCTCAACAGGAGAAAAAATGGATATTAAATTTCAACTCCCTAATCCCGATGACTTTCTCACTGCTGTGCTGGGTGTAACCGTGGTTTTGGCAACTCTTGCATCTATTGCCGTTTTCATTCTGATTATTTCCAAAATCATCAGATTTGTTGAATCAAAAGCCAAAAAAACCATAAAAGTCACCCCTGCACCTGCTCCGAAAGCTACAGCACCCGTTGCTGTTGCTGACGGCACAAACAGTGGCGAGGTTGAACTCATCGGCGTTGACGAAAAAACAGCCGCCGTTATTATGGCTATTGTTTCTCAGCAAAGCGATATTCCTCTCAACAGGCTCAGCTTCAAATCAATCAAGCTTGTTGACGAGAAGAAGGGAGGAGAAGCAAAATGATGATAGAAACCGCAAAAGAAGTTCTCTTAAAACTTGTTCAGGAATCAGGCTTTGCTCTTCTCACCTGGCAGGAAGGCGTTATGATTCTTGTTTCATTCGGTCTGCTTTTCCTTGCAATTGTCAAAAAGTTTGAGCCCCTTCTTCTTGTTCCCATCGCATTCGGTATTCTTCTCGCAAATCTTCCCGGTGCAGGTCTTATGGCTGACCCCACAGGCATTATGGACGAAAGCAACATTATTGAAGGCGCGCATTGGTATGATTCGGGCGTTCTCAGGCTGATATACGCAGGTGTTAAAAGTTCAATCTTCCCCTGCCTTATCTTCCTCGGAATCGGTGCAATGACGGACTTCGGTCCTCTGCTTGCAAACCCCATCAGCCTTCTTCTCGGCGCTGCGGCACAGCTTGGCGTTTATGTTGCATTCCTGCTTGCCAGAGCCGGCGGCTTTACCGTTGAAGAAGCCGCTTCAATCGGTATCATCGGCGGTGCTGACGGTCCCACGGCCATCTTCCTCACGGGCAAGCTTGCTCCGCATCTTCTTGCGCCCATAGCCGTTGCGGCATATTCTTATATGGCGCTTATTCCTCTTATTCAGCCTCCCATTATGAAGCTTCTCACAACCGAAAAAGAAAGAAAGGTTGAAATGAAGCAGCTCCGCAAGGTCAGCAAGGCTGAAAAGATTATCTTCCCCATTGTTGTTGCCGTTCTCTGCTCATTCCTTATCCCCTCTTGTGCATCCCTCATCGGTATGCTCATGCTGGGTAACCTTTTCAAGGAATGCGGCGTTACGGAAAGGCTCAGCGACGTTGCGCAGAACGCTCTCACCAACATAGTAACTATTATGCTTGGTCTTACAGTCGGTGCAACTGCAAACGGCGCGGAATTCCTCAAAGCAAGAACGCTGCTTATCATCGGTCTCGGTCTGCTCGCATTCTCATTCTCAACCGCAGGCGGAGTTCTGCTTGGCAAGGTTCTTTACCTTGTAACAGGCGGCAAAATCAATCCCCTCATCGGTGCTGCAGGCGTATCCGCAGTTCCTATGGCTGCCCGTGTTGCACACGTTGAAGGCAGAAAATATAACCCCAAAAACTTCCTTCTCATGCCCGCCATGGGCCCCAACGTTGCAGGTGTTATCGGTTCAGCCGTCGCAGCAGGCTTCCTGCTGATGATGTTCGGCAATCCCGCATAAAAATTCAAGCCGTCGGATTTCTCCGACGGCTTTTTTAGTATTTGAAATTCTTATATTCAACCGTTGTTGAAAGATTTGCGGTTGCGGTTTTAACCCTTGCGATTGTATATTTCACATTAGTCAGCTTTGCGCTCATTTTAAACGAATGGGTCAGGGATACAAAGCGGTTATCCTCAACCGAGATTTTTGCGGAAATCTTAACGCTCGAGGTTGTTATGCTGATTGTATCCACCTTTGCACCGGCCTCGGTCATACCGCTTCTGATTTCGTCAACATCCTTGTAATCCTTCGTGAATCTGCCGAGTGCACTTGAGCCCTTGAGCGGATTTGTTTCACTTTTAACTGTAATGTCAACAATGTAGTATTTTCTGTCTGCGGAAAGCCTGCAGGTTGCCGAAAGAACATCCTCCGATTTCAGCGTACTGTTGACAAGTGATGAGCCGTCGAAGCTGCCCTTTTTAACGGTTGTTGAGTTCTGACCCTCACCGAGGAAATTGCCGACCGCTTCTTTTACAACGCCGAGATTGGAAAGAGCACCCATATTGATGTTGCTCAGGGTTGTGTTAACCGTTTTGCCGTAACCCGGCTTACCCTTTGAAGCTGCGGCGGCAGCATTATTATAAAGCTTAACGATTTTAGCCTTTTCAGACGGTACAACAACAGGCTTTGTTGTTGTAACATGCGGCTTTGTAACAATAACAGAGGGCTCGGGAGCAGGCTCGGTTGTTGTTTCGTCAATCTTTTCGGGCAGAGTTGTCTGCCACTCGGTTGTTTCCTGCTCGGTTGCGCTTTCCTGCTCTGCGGTTGAAAACTCGGTATAAAACTCCGTTGAAGTCTGCGTAACTTCTTCGGTAATCTCCTGCGTTACCGTTTCGGGCTGAGTCTGCGTCGCAGTTGTGGGGTTTTCATCTTCCTTGCCGCATGAAGCAAAAGCAAGCAAAATTGATGCCGCCGTGAATAAAGTCAAAAATCTTTTTAACTTTTTCATTTCATAACCTCCCTCATCTTCATTATATCTGCGCTGAAAGAAATTTGTGGAAATTATTATAAACAAACTGTGAAATTATTTTGCAAGAAGGTCATTTTTCTTGATGAAATCAATTGTTTCGTCAACAGTTGTGAAAGCAAGAGCAACGGTTGTATCGGCTGCACCGTAATAAATTGCAATTCTGCCCGTTTCGGCATCAGCAAGAGCGGCGCAGGGAAAAACAACATTCGGTACATCGCCCACGCATTCATATAACTCGTGAGGAGCAAGCAGGAAGCTGTCCGCTCTGTGGAGCACCTTCCACGGTTCATCCTTATCAAGAATAGCTGCGCCCATTGCATATGTAAAACCGTTGCAGCTTGTGAGCACGCCGTGATAAAACATCAACCAGCCCTCATCTGTTTCAATGGGAGTGGGACCTGCACCAACCTTTGTCATTTCCCAGTTTTTCTCGGGCTTCATAACAAATCTGTGCTTGCCCCAATAAGTTAAATCCTTGCTGTGGCTGAGGAAAATATCTCCGTAGGGAGTGTGACCTCTGTCGCAGGGTCTGATAAGCAGAAGAAACTCATCGTTAACCTTTCTGGGGAAAAGCACGCCGTTTCTTGCAACGGGGTAGCAGGCATCCTCAAGCTGCACCCAATCCTTGAAATCGGTTGTGTAAGCAATGCCGATTGTTGTGCCGTGAGGAGTAAGGTTAACCCATGAGAGATAGTATTTGCCGTCAATGAGGCAGAGTCTGGGGTCATAGCCTCTGAAAATAACCTTTTCTTCAAGCTCCCAGTTGATTGCATCCTTGCTGTAGCCAACAACAAGAGTGTGGTCACGGCTTATAACGTCAACTCTGAAAACACCTGCGAAGCCGTCGCCGTAAGGCACAACGGCAGAATTGAAAATGCTGTTAGCCATATAGAGGTTATCTCTTGTTATAATGGGGTTGCCGCTGTATCTCCATACGGGGTATCTGTAGCCCTCCGGTTTATCCTGCCAGGGAATATTCTTTATAATTTCTCCGATAATTTTAGCCATATCTTTTCTCCTTCTCTGCTTTCATTATACTCGCATAATAACACATGTTTCCTTTTTATTCAACATATTTTGCGTTATTTGCCCTGCTTTTCATTTTGACCCTTGCATAATCTGCAATTTGGCTATATAATTAAAATGTAAAAATAACGGTAAAGGAGAAAATACTTATGGATATTATGGATATCGCCTCAAAAGGCATAGCGGCCATAGCCAAAAACTTCGGCAAAAAAGTCAGGAAGCAGGGGCCTGCTCCCGAAATCGAGCAGAAGAAGCCCTCCGTTATCAGCGGCAACAGCTTCAGCGCAGGCTTTGCGAGAGATGAAATCATGCCCGACCTTTCCGATAAGGATAAAATCTACTGGATTGCAGGTCACGGCTCAGGCCACAGGATGGAGGGCGTGCTTACCCCCGTTTACATCAGCGCAGTATGGCTTGATTGCGGCGGCGATGAAGGCATTCTCTGGCTTGGCGCAGATATCGTCGGATTAACAAGAATCGAGGTTAATCAGATAAGAGAAAAAATCCTTGCTCACCCCGAAATCAAGGGCTGCAAGCTCATTAATTTCAGCTGCACGCACAGCCATTCGGGAATCGATACCGTCGGCTACTGGGGCAAGCCTAACCTTGTGAGCATCCCCTCAAACGGCAAAGATGCACAGTATATGGCAATGCTTATGGATAAAGCGGTTGAGGTTGCGGTTGCCGCTTATAAAAGCAGGAAGCCCGGCAAGCTCTATAACGGCAGAACAGAAATCAAAGACGGTCTTGAAACAGGCAGACGCTTCAAGGATAAACACGAAATCCTCGCAAGATTCCGTTTTGCTCCCGATGACGGCTCAAAAGAAATCTGGATGCTCAACTTTGCCGCTCATCCCAATTCACTCGGCGGCGATAACAGACTTTTAAGCGGTGAATACCCCTATTATCTGCGTGAAAAAATCGCCAAGGAAAACGGCGCAGATGTGCTCTATACAATCGGTCCCCTCGGTGGCATGGATGCTGCGGAATATGACAATAAAGACAGAGTTCACAACATTCAGCTTCAGGGCGAAACAATCGCTGATGCAGCAATGAATATCAGCAACGATGAAGAACTCAAGCCCGAAATCAAATTCATTCAGCAGCCTTTCTATTTCCCCATAGGCAACTATGTTCTCACTCTGCTTGCAATGCGCAACGTTATGAGCTTCAAGGCTTATCCGAGCGATAAAACCGATATCGGCATTGCAATCCAATCCGAGTTGACCTATATGACAGTCGGCGGTCAGAAGCTGCTTCTTCTCCCCGGCGAAAACTTTATGCCCACGGTTTACGGCGGATATATGTCAGCAGAGGAATCAGGCACGGGCAAAGGTCCCGAAATCAACCCCACTCCCCTTGCAGATATCGCAGACGACCATTCGCTTATCGCATTCGGCGTTTCAAACGATATGACGGGTTATGTTGTTCCGCCCAACGATTTTGTGCTGCACCCCACCCAGCCCTATCTTAACACAACAAGAGACCGCCTTGATTACAGACACTATCACGAAACAAACGCTCTTGATGCAAACGCACAGAAAACAATCGCAGATGCATTTGCTCAGGTTGTTAAAAACTTCGGATAAAAAATTACCGCCGTTGTCAGATGACAGCGGCGGATGTTTTTTTATTTAAGCTTTCTTAGCTTTCTTGTTTGCAATTGCCTTTTCGATTTTGGGGTAAACAACTTCGTAAAGTTTCGCAAAAATCAGGTAACCGATAACTGCATAGATGATACCTACAACTGCGCCAACGATAACGTCTGTGGGATAGTGAACGCCAACGTAGATTCTCGAAATACCCATAAGGAATGCGAAGATGAACGAAGCAATTGCAGGGCCTTTCTTCTTGAGAACCAGTGTGAGTGACATTGCAAATGTGAATGCCGATGATGTGTGACCTGAGGGGAAAGAAAGTGAAGTGGGCTTCATTCTCTCAACAACATTGGGGAATGCGTAGCCTGCGTTCCATTTTTCGGCAAGACCGGGGAATCTGTCAATTGACCAGTCAATCTTACCGAAAAAGCCAATCCAGTCAAGGTTTTTCTTGCCTTCGGTAAAAGCAACAACCTCAGCTGTTGCTTCGGGAAGTCTTGTGAGGTTATAGGGTCTGGGTCTTTCCATAATGGGCTTGATAATCTCGTTGTTGAGGATTGTCATAACAAGGAGTGAACCGAGAACAACAACGCCTGCCTTGCGTGTTTTCTTGAAGAAAAGCATAACAACGCCGAGAATGATGAAGAAAATGCCGTCATCGCCGAGGGTTGTGATAACCTTCATGATGAATGCAAGAACGGGATTCATCAGATAAGTCTGGAAAAATGTAAAAATCGCGAGGTCAAAATTAAGTATCGCTTCCAAAAATATCATCCTTTCCTTTTGTTTTTTTCTTATTATCGCTTTTATAAGCAAAAAAAGCAAGACTATTTTCAAAAAAAATTATTTTTATGCAAATTTCGCCCCCCTGACAGCCCTTTTCTTGACACAAATTCCGTTTAGTGTTAAATTAATTACAGAAATCATTCTGCAAGGAGTTGTAAACATGAAAAGAACAGGTAAAATAATTGCCGCAACCGCAGCAACAGTCGGATTCATCGGCGGTGCAGGCTATACTTTCTTCCGTGAGGTTATGCACAGAGATTCAACCTTACCCGAAAAAATGAGCAGCATTCTCAACAAAAAGGATGAAGCCGTGCAGTTTGACCCCACTACCGATGAAAGGGCAATATGGTTTGAACAGCAGGAGTTTGAGGATTATTCAATAGTAGGCTCAAAAGGTTTTATGCTCAAGGCTCACCTTCTCAGGGCTGAAACGCCTTCCGATGTTTATGTTTTTGCAAGCCACGGCTACAGAAACCACGGCAAGGGCGAGTTCAACGTTATGGCAAAATTCTACCATGACAAAGGCTTTAACGTTTTCATGATTGACCATCAGGCAGCAGGCGAAAGCGAAGGCACATATATCGGCTTCGGCTATCACGAATCCCGTGACGGCATGCTCTGGCTTGAGTTCATGCGCGAAACCTTCGGCGAAAATATTCAGATTATTCTTCACGGCATTTCAATGGGCAGCGCAACCGTTATGCTCATGAGCGGTAATGAGGCTCTTCCCGATAATGTTAAATTCACCGTTGCAGACTGCGGCTATACCTCGGCATGGGATGAATTTGCACATAATTTCAGAGGAATGCATGTGCCCACCTTCCCCCTTCTGAATGCCGCCAACTTCTTCAACAAACACATTTCAGGCTTTGATTTCAAGGATACCAATACCAAGGAAGCTGTCAGAAAAGCAAAGCTTCCCATGCTGTTTGTTCACGGCGCAAAGGATGATTTTGTGCCCACAACCATGGGCAGCCAGCTTTATGCCTACTGCGGAAGCGACCACAAGGAGCTTTTCCTTGCAAAGAATGCCGCTCACGCAGAGAGCTATCCTTTCCATACCGAGGAATACGAAGCCCGTGTTAACTCTTTCATTGAAAAATATATTGCATAATAAAGATTAGTAAAAATGAATAATGAATAGCGAATAGTGAATAGTGAATAGTTGAGGATAGGCTCCGCCTATGACCGGTTTTATATAAATCGGGTGTGAATTTTGCTCACAGGAAACTATTCACTCTTCACTATTAACTATTCAAATGCGGTTTATCTGATATCTTTGTCGAATTTGCACATAAAAAAAGCCGTTATTTCTATTGACAATTCAGAACACATATGTTAAAATATCATTCGTTCCGAATTATGCGGGTGTAGTTCAATGGTAGAATCCCAGCCTTCCAAGCTGGTTGTGTGGGTTCGATTCCCATCACCCGCTCCAGCTTCAAATATGCGCTTGTAGCTCAGCCGGATAGAGCAACTGCCTTCTAAGCAGTGGGTCAGGGGTTCGAGTCCCTTCAAGCGCGCCAAAAGGCTGCAGTTCTTCTGCAGCCTGCAATATGGTGGTTGTAGCTCAGTTGGTTAGAGTGCCAGGTTGTGGCCCTGGAGGTCGTGGGTTCGACTCCCATCAACCACCCCATTTAAAAGCACTTACGCAAAGCAAATCTGCTTTGCGTATTTTAATATCAAAAATAATATTGGGGCGTCGCCAAGCGGTAAGGCACGGGACTTTGACTCCCGCACCCGCTGGTTCGAATCCAGCCGTCCCAGCCAAATAGTGCCTCTTGCGAGGCAAAAGAATAAAGAATAGAGAATAAATATGAAATAATAAATATGTGTTGCGGCGCTGTTTATTTTATTATTTATTCAATATTCTTTTTTCTTTATTCTTTAAAACAAGGTGTAAAAAATGAAAGATAACATTCTGCTTGACAAATCCTTGAAATTTGCCACACGAATTGTAAAACTTCATAAATATCTTATCAAAGACAAAA